>NZ_JBIVHR010000054.1:0-43362 GCF_044749305.1 Pseudomonas sp. NPDC089534
TGTGGGTGTTGTGTGGTTTTTGGGTGGTGTGGTGGTTTGGGGGGGGGTGGGGGGGGGGGGGGGGGGGGGGGGGGGGGGGCCCCCCCCCGGGGGGGGGGGGGGGGGGGGGGGGGGGGGGGCGGGGGGGGGGGGGGGGGGGGTGGGGGGGGGGGGGGGGGGGGGGGGGGGGGGCGGGGGGGGGGGGGGGGGGGGGGGGGGGGGGCCCCGGGGGGGGGGGGGGGGGGGGGGGGGCCCCCCCCCCACAACGAAGCGCAGGCTCAGCGCTCGCTGCGCAGCATCTCCTTGGGCACGTACTTGCCGATCTCGAACTTGCCGATGGCCGCGCGGTGCACTTCGTCCGGGCCGTCGGCCAGGCGCAGGGTGCGCTGCATCGCGTACATGTAGGCCAGCGGGAAGTCGTTCGACACCCCGGCCCCGCCGTGGATCTGGATCGCCCGGTCGATCACCCGCAGCGCGACGTTCGGCGCCACGACCTTGATCTGCGCGATCTCGCTCTTGGCCACCTTGTTGCCGACGGTGTCCATCATGTACGCCGCCTTCAGCGTCAGCAGGCGAGCCATGTCGATCTCCATGCGCGAGTCGGCGATCTTGTCGACGTTGCCGCCCAGGCGCGCCAGCGGCTTGCCGAACGCGGTGCGGCTCACCGAGCGTTTGCACATCAGTTCCAGCGCGCGTTCGGCCATGCCGATCGAACGCATGCAGTGGTGGATCCGGCCCGGGCCGAGACGGCCCTGGGCGATCTCGAAGCCGCGCCCTTCGCCCAGCAGCACGTTTTCGTAGGGCACCCGCACATTGTCGAACAGCACCTCGGCATGGCCGTGGGGCGCGTCGTCGTAACCGAACACCGGCAGCGGACGGACGATCTTCACGCCAGGGGTGTCCACCGGCACCAGAATCATCGAGTGCTGGGCGTGACGCGGCGCATCCGGGTTGCTCAGGCCCATGAAGATCAGGATCTTGCAGCGCGGGTCGCAGGCGCCGGAGGTCCACCACTTCTTGCCGTTGATCACCCACTCGTCGCCGTCGCGCACGGCCCGGGCGGCCATGTTGGTGGCGTCGGAGGACGCGACGTCCGGTTCGGTCATGGCGAACGCCGAGCGGATCTCGCCGCGCAGCAGCGGTTCGAGCCAGCGCCGTTTCTGCTCTTCGTTGGCGTAGCGCACCAGCACTTCCATGTTGCCGGTGTCCGGCGCCGAGCAGTTGAAGGGCTCGGGGCCCAGCAGCGAACGGCCCATGATCTCCGCCAGCGGCGCGTATTCGAGGTTGGTCAGGCCGGCGCCCAGTTCCGATTCCGGCAGGAACAGGTTCCACAGGCCTTCGGCCCGGGCCTTGGCCTTGAGCTCTTCCATGATCGCCGTCGGCTGCCAGCGGTCGCCTTCGGCCACCTGGCGCTCGAACACGGCTTCGGCGGGGTAAACGTAAGTGTCCATGAACGCGGTCACGCGCTCACGCAGTTCCTGAACCTTGGGCGAATAAGCGAAATCCATGGGCACTACCTTTTGGTGAGAGGTTGTTCAGATCATGCATTCGATGCTAGAACAGCGCTGATAATTTACCTAGCCTATTCTCGGCATGTATAAACATTCATCACCGATATATGATCGGTTGATTTTCCGGGCCATCTACATAACAAGAGAAGCCGCGCAATGAATCTGAGCAAGGTCGACCTCAACCTTTTCATCGTCTTCGACGCGATCTACACCGAAGCGAACCTGACCCGCGCCGGGCAGATCGTCGGCATCACTCAGCCGGCGGTGTCCAACGCCCTGGCCCGCCTGCGCGAGACCTTCAACGACCCGCTCTTCGTGCGCACCGCCCAGGGCATGGTGCCCACGCCCATGGCGCAGAACATCATCGGCCCGGTGCGCAACGCGCTCTCGCTGCTGCGGGTGTCGGTGCAGGAAAGCCGGATCTTCAACCCGGCCCAGGCCGTCAAGACCTACCGCATCAGCATGACCGACCTCACAGAGGCCGTGATCCTGCCGCCGCTGTTCCAGCGCCTGCGGCGCCTGGCGCCGACGGTGGTCATCGAGAGCTTCTTGTCCAAGCGCCGGGAAACCACCAAGGAACTGGCGGCCGGACGCCTGGACTTCGCCGTCGACGCCCCGCTCAACACCGACCCGCAGGTGCGCCACGTCAAGCTGATGGAGGACCGTTACGTGTGCGCCATGCGCAAGGGCCACCCGCTGGCGGGCAAGGAAAAGGTCACCCTCGACGACTACCTGGGGCTGACCCACATCCACATCTCCAGCCGCCGCAACGGGCTGGGCTATGTGGACCTGGCGCTGGGCAAGATGGGCATCCAGCGCAAGATCGCCCTGCGTTCCCAGCATTACCTGATGGCATCCCAGGTTCTGCAGCAGACCGACATGGTCATGACCGTCCCGGAGCGCTTCGCCCGCCGCCATGACCTGCTGACGTTCAACCTGCCGGTCAACGATGTGCCGCCAGTGGAGACCCACCTGTACTGGCACGAAAGCACCGACCAGGATCCGGCCAACCGCTGGATGCGCGAGCAGATGATCGAGCTGTGCCAGCAGGTGACGGCGCAGGAGAAGAAGCTGGACAGCGTGTAGGGCTTTTCTGCGCGTCATCGTTCATCGCCAGCAGGCTGGCTCCCACATGGGCCTGTGTTGCGCACATGGCTGTGGGAGCCAGCCTGCTGGCGATGGGGCCGGGAAAGACACCGCACGAACCGCCCCTTGACGTATACGTCAACCTGCCATTAGCTTAGCGCCAAGTACCCCTTTTCGAGCGCTTCCATGAGCAGCCAGACCTACAGCATCTCCGACCTCGCCCGCGAGCTGGACATCACCACCCGGGCGATCCGCTTCTATGAAGAGCAAGGCCTGCTCAGCCCCGAGCGTCGAGGCCAGGAACGCATCTACTCGCCGCGCGACAAGGTCAGCCTGAAACTGATCCTGCGCGGCAAGCGCATCGGATTCTCCCTGGCCGAATGCCGCGAACTGATCGAGCTTTACGATCCCTCCAGCGGCAACACCAAACAGCTCAACAGCATGCTGGCGAAAATCAGCGAACGCCGCGCGCAGCTCGAGCAGCAACTGCTGGACATCGAACAGATGAAGCTGGAACTCGACACCGCCGAGGAACGCTGCGTGCAGGCGCTGGAGCAGACGCTCAAGAGTCAGCAGGCCGTTCAATAGCCCCATCCTATCCCCTGTAGGAGCCAGCCTGCTGGCGATGGCGGTGCGTCAGGCGACATTGACGTGGCTGAACCACCGCAATCGCCAGCAGGCTGGCGCCTACAAGGACTCTCGTAGACGCCAGACACAACCAACAGGTCAACGCCATGTCCCTCCCCTCCCAAGTACGCCTGATCGAAGTCGGCCCGCGCGATGGCCTGCAGAACGAAGCCCAGCCCATTAGCGTCGCCGATAAGGTGCAACTGGTCGACGCGCTCAGCGCCGCCGGCCTTGGCTATATAGAAGTCGGCAGTTTCGTGTCGCCCAAGTGGGTGCCGCAGATGGCCGGCTCCGCCGAGGTGTTCGCCCAGATCCGGCGCACGCCGGGCGTGACCTACGGCGCGTTGGCGCCGAACCTGCGCGGCTTCGAGGACGCCGTGGCGGCCGGGGTCAAGGAAGTCGCGGTGTTCGCCGCCGCGTCCGAAGCTTTCTCCCAGCGCAACATCAATTGCTCGATCAGCGAAAGCCTGGCGCGGTTCGCACCGGTCATGGAGTCGGCCAAACAGCATGGCGTGACCGTGCGCGGTTACGTGTCCTGCGTGCTGGGCTGCCCCTATGAGGGCGCGGTGGCACCGGAGCAGGTCGCGGCGGTCGCCCGTGAGCTGTACGCGATGGGCTGCTACGAAGTCTCCCTCGGCGACACCATCGGCACCGGCACGGCGGGCGCGACCCGCAGGCTGTTCGAGGTGGTGTCCGCCCAGGTGCCGCGGGAGAAGCTCGCCGGCCACTTCCATGACACCTACGGCCAGGCCATGGCCAACATCTACGCCAGCCTGCTCGAAGGCATCAACGTGTTCGACAGTTCCATCGCCGGCCTCGGCGGCTGCCCCTACGCCAAGGGCGCCAGCGGTAACGTCGCCACCGAAGACGTGGTGTACCTGCTCAACGGCCTGGGCATCGAGACCGGCATCGACCTGGACGCCTTGATTGCCGCGGGCCTGCAGATCAGTGCCGTGCTGGGCCGCCCGACCGGTTCGCGCGTGGCCAAGGCCCGCAGCGCACAGTGAGGGGCCACGGTGTTACCGCTGCGGCCCGGAATGCGGGCACGAGCGAGTAACACGGAAACAAATTGTCTGGCTTTGCCTGAGGGAAAAATCCTTCAAAAAATCTAAATCATTGAATTTAAAGTATTTTTAAAAGTTGGCACGGCAACTGCTATCTCTATGGCATAACAAGAATAAAAAAGTGGCAAACCAATAAAAACAAGACGAAACGACTCTGACATAACAAAAACAACACGGCAGAGACGCAGCTAACAGATTTTTTTGGAGAAGGTGTGCTTTTCAGGGTGCTCTTCGGAGTGACCCGCAACCGGGCAGAGAACAATAAAACTACCTTCAGGTAGCTCCCGTATCGGTTGGATCGCTTGGCGAGAAAGCAGATCAGCGCTCAAAAAAATACGTTTGCTCTTGATCCCGGATGGGGATCGCCAAAAAACGCAGCAAAGGGCCACGGTCACCAAAAACAACAACAGACCGCCCCTCAATAATAAAAAAGAGCACGCGACGACAAAATTAAAGGGGAGCTTCGGCTCCCCTTTGTGCTGTCTGCGATCCTGAAAACACCCCCGACGACCGATCCCCGCGCTCCCACACGGCGATGCGCGAAACAACGCCTGTGGGAGCCAGCCTGCCGGCGATGGCGTCAGCCCTGCCTCTCGCGCAACTCCTCGATGCTGATCTCGCGCATGCGGAACTTCTGGATCTTGCCCGTCACCGTCATCGGGAACTCCTCGACGAACCGGAAGTAACGCGGCGTCTTGAAGTGGGCGATGCGTTCCTTGCACCACGCCTGCAGCTCCTGCTCGGTGGCGCTGTGGCCGGGGTGGAACTTGATCCAGGCGACGATTTCCTCGCCGTAGCGCGAACACGGAATGCCGATGACCTGCACGTCCGCCACCGCCGGATGGGTGAAGAAAAACTCTTCGAGCTCGCGGGGGTAAATGTTCTCGCCGCCGCGGATGATCATGTCCTTGTTGCGCCCGGCGATACACACGTAGCCTTCGTCGTTCATGCTGGCCAGGTCGCCGGTGTGCATCCAGCCGGCGGAATCGATGGCTTCGGCGGTCGCCTGCGGGTTGTTCCAGTAGCCGAGCATCACGCTGTAGCCACGGGTGCACAGTTCGCCGATGGTGCCGCGCGGCACCGGGTTGCCCGCCTCGTCGATGATCTTGCTTTCGAGCTGCGGCTGGGTGCGGCCGACGGTGGTGACGCGCAGCTCCAGTTCGTCCGAGGGCCCGGTCTGCAACGACACCGGACTGGTCTCGGTCATGCCGTAGGCGATCTGCACCTCGCTCATGTGCAGGTCGCTGATCACCCGGCGCATCACTTCGATCGGGCAGGTGGCGCCGGCCATGATCCCGGTGCGCAGGGCCGACAGGTCGAGCTCCGTGCGCTGCGGCTGATCGAGCATGGCGATGAACATGGTCGGCACGCCGTACAGCGCCGTGGCTTTCTCTTCGGCGGCGGTGCTCAGCGTCAGCAGCGGGTCGAACGCATCGTTGGGGTAGATCATCGTGCTGGCGTGGGTGACGCAACCGAGGTTGCCCATGACCATGCCGAAGCAGTGGTACAGCGGCACCGGGATCACCAGCCGGTCGGCGGCGGTCAGGCCCAGGCTTTCGCCGACCATGTAGCCGTTGTTGAGGATGTTGTAGTGACTGAGGGTCGCGCCCTTGGGGAAACCGGTGGTGCCGGAGGTGTACTGGATGTTCACCGGCTGGTCGAAGTGCAGGCTGTCGCCGCGCTCGCGCAGTTGCTGCGCCGTGACCCCGCCGGCCAGGTCCGCCAGTTGCGACCACGGCAGGAACCCCGACGGCGGCTGCGCATCCAGGCTGATCAGCCCGCGCAGGTCCGGCAGGCGTTCGCTGCGCAACTGGCCGATGGACTGTTCGGCCAGCTCCGGCAGCAGGCCTTGCAGCATGCCGTGGTAGTCGGAGCTCTTGAACGCGCCGGCGCACACCAGCCATTGGCAGCCGGATTGCTTGAGCACGTATTCCAGTTCGCTGCTGCGGTAAGCCGGGTTGATGTTGACCAGGATCACACCGATCTTCGCCGTGGCGAACTGGGTGATGCACCACTGCGCGCAGTTCGGCGCCCAGATGCCGAGCCGGTCGCCGGCCTCAAGCCCCAGCGCCAGCAGGGCCCTGGCATGCAGATCCACCTCATCGGCCAGTTGCCGCCAGGTGTAGCGCCGCTGCTGATGGCGCACCACCAGCGCCTCGCCGTCCGGGTGATGCGCGACGGTTTCGTCGAACTTCTGACCGATGGTCATCGCCAGCAAGGCTTTGTCCTGGGAACCGCGGGTGTAGCTGCGCTGCGGGTTTGCACTGGGTTGATCCATGACGACCCCTATTGTCTTTTTTGTAGGAGCGTGGCGCTGGTGGCGAGAGGCTTGCGCAGCAGTCGCTAAACCAGCAGGCCAGCGATGCCAGACGCACCGCACAGCCTGCGATTTTGCGACCGCTTCGCGCTCGGGCGGGAGCAAGCTCCCTCACCACAAAGAGCGACGCCGGTCTTTCAGAACTGGCCCTACTCTCGCTCAAGTTGACGTTAACGTAAAGGGTGATTGACAGCCATTCGTCACAGGCTTACGTTAACGTAAAGGTGAGAGCCGATCCGCCGCCCTCCCCACCCGACAAAAAAGCCAAAAGGTGACCCATGAGCTATCCAACCCTGAACTTTGCCCTCGGTGAAACCATCGACATGCTGCGCGATCAGGTTCAGTCCTTCGTCGCTGACCAGCTCGCCCCGCGCGCCGCCCAGATCGACAGCGACAACCTGTTCCCCGCCGACATGTGGCGCAAGTTCGGCGACATGGGCCTGCTCGGCATCACCGTGCCGGAAGAGTACGGCGGCGCCGGCCTGGGTTACCTGGCGCACGTGGTGGCCATGGAAGAGATCAGCCGCGGCTCGGCGTCGGTGGCGCTGTCCTACGGCGCCCATTCCAACCTCTGCGTCAACCAGATCAACCGCAACGGCAACCACGAACAGAAGAGCAAATACCTGCCCAAACTGATCAGCGGCGAACACGTCGGCGCCCTGGCCATGAGCGAACCGAACGCCGGCTCCGACGTGGTCTCGATGAAACTGCGCGCCGACAAGCGCGGCGACCGCTTCGTCCTCAACGGCAGCAAGACCTGGATCACCAACGGCCCCGACGCCAACACCTATGTGATCTACGCCAAGACCGACCTGGAAAAGGGTCCCCACGGCATCACCGCCTTCATCGTCGAGCGCGACTGGAAAGGCTTCAGCCGCAGCAACAAGTTCGACAAGCTCGGCATGCGCGGCTCCAACACCTGCGAGCTGTTCTTCGATGACGTCGAAGTGCCGGAAGAGAACATCCTCGGCGTGCTCAACGGCGGCGTGAAGGTGCTGATGAGCGGCCTCGACTACGAGCGCGTCGTGCTCTCCGGCGGCCCGACCGGGATCATGCAGGCGTGCATGGACTTGATCGTGCCGTACATCCACGACCGCAAGCAGTTCGGCCAGAGCATCGGCGAGTTCCAGCTGATCCAGGGCAAGGTCGCCGACATGTACACCCAGCTCAACGCCAGCCGCGCCTACCTCTACGCCGTGGCCCAGGCCTGCGAGCGCAACGAGACCACCCGCAAGGACGCCGCCGGGGTGATCCTCTACACCGCCGAACGCGCCACGCAGATGGCACTGGACGCGATCCAGATCCTCGGCGGCAACGGCTACATCAACGAATTCCCGGCGGGCCGCCTGCTGCGTGACGCCAAGCTGTACGAAATCGGCGCCGGCACCAGTGAGATCCGCCGCATGCTGATCGGTCGCGAACTGTTCAACGAAACCCGCTAAACGGAGCTGTCCATGGCAATCCTGCATACCCAGCTCAATCCCCGTTCAGCGGAGTTCGCCGCCAACAGCGCGGCGATGCTCAAGCAGGTGGACGCCCTGCACACCCTGCTGGCCCAAGTGGCCCAGGGCGGCGGCGCGAAAGCCCAGGAACGCCACACCTCGCGCGGCAAGCTGCTGCCGCGCGAGCGGATCAACCGCTTGCTCGATCCGGGCTCGCCCTTCCTTGAGATCAGCCAACTGGCCGCCCACGCGGTGTACGGCGAAGACGTGCCCGCCGCCGGGGTGATCGCCGGGATCGGCCGGGTCGAAGGCGTCGAATGCATGATCGTCGCCAACGACGCCACGGTGAAAGGCGGCTCGTACTACCCGCTGACCGTGAAGAAACACCTGCGCGCCCAGGCCATCGCCCAACAGAACCGTCTGCCGTGCATCTACCTGGTGGACTCCGGCGGCGCCAACCTGCCGCGCCAGGACGAGGTGTTCCCGGACCGCGAACACTTCGGGCGGATCTTCTTCAACCAGGCCAACATGAGCGCCATGGGCATTCCGCAGATCGCCGTGGTCATGGGCTCATGCACCGCCGGCGGCGCCTATGTGCCGGCGATGGCGGACGAAGCGATCATGGTGCGCCAGCAGGCGACCATCTTCCTCGCCGGCCCGCCGCTGGTGAAGGCCGCCACCGGTGAAGTGGTCAGCGCCGAAGAACTGGGCGGGGCCGATGTGCACTGCAAGGTCTCCGGGGTGGCCGACCACTACGCCGAAAGCGACGAACACGCCCTCGCCCTCGCCCGCCGCAGCGTGGCCAACCTCAACTGGCGCAAGCTCGGCGAGGTGCAGCAACGCGCGCCGATCGCCCCGCTCTACGGCAGCGACGAGTTGTACGGCGTGGTGTCCGCCGACGCCAAGCAGCCGTTCGATGTGCGCGAAGTCATTGCGCGCCTGGTCGACGGCTCGGTGTTCGATGAATTCAAGGCCCTGTTCGGCACCACGCTGGTGTGCGGTTTCGCTCACCTGCACGGCTACCCGATCGCGATCCTGGCCAACAACGGCATCCTGTTCGCCGAGGCCGCGCAGAAAGGCGCGCACTTCATCGAACTGGCCTGCCAGCGCGGCATTCCGCTGCTGTTCCTGCAGAACATCACCGGGTTCATGGTCGGCCAGAAGTACGAGGCCGGCGGCATCGCCAAGCACGGCGCCAAACTGGTGACTGCCGTAGCCTGCGCCAAGGTGCCGAAGTTCACCGTGATCATCGGCGGCAGCTTCGGCGCCGGCAACTACGGCATGTGCGGCCGGGCCTACGACCCGCGTTTCCTGTGGATGTGGCCGAACGCGCGGATCGGCGTGATGGGCGCCGAACAGGCCGCCGGCGTGCTGGTGCAGGTCAAGCGCGAGCAGGCCGAACGCAGCGGCCAGGGCTTCAGCGCCGAGCAGGAAGCGGAGATCAAGCAGCCGATCCTCGACCAGTATGAAGAGCAAGGCCACCCCTACTACTCCAGCGCACGGTTGTGGGACGACGGCGTCATCGACCCGGCGCAGACCCGCGACGTGCTGGCCCTGGCCTTGTCCGCGTCGCTGAACGCGCCTATCGAACCGAGCCGCTTCGGCGTGTTCCGGATGTGATCGGGAGAACCTCATGAGCGACTTCAACACCCTCGAACTGCAGAGCGACCCGCGGGGTTTCGCGACCCTGTGGCTCAGCCGCGAAGAGAAGAACAACGCGTTCAACGCCGAAATGATCCGCGAGCTGATCCTGGCACTCGACAAGATCACCAGCGACGCCAGCCTGCGTTTTCTGCTGGTGCGCGGCCGCGGCAAACATTTCAGCGCCGGGGCGGATCTGGCCTGGATGCAGCAATCGGCCGAACTGGATTACCACACCAACCTCGACGACGCCCGGGAACTGGCGGAGCTGATGTACAACCTCGCCAAGCTGAAGATCCCGACGCTGGCCGTCGTGCAAGGCGCGGCGTTCGGCGGCGCGCTGGGCCTGATCAGTTGCTGCGACATGGCCATCGGCGCCGACGACGCGCAGTTCTGCCTGTCCGAAGTGCGCATCGGCCTGGCCCCGGCGGTGATCAGCCCGTTCGTGGTGCAAGCCATCGGCGAGCGTGCGGCGCGGCGCTACGCCCTGACCGCCGAACGCTTCGGCGGCCAGCGGGCCCGGGAGATCGGTCTGCTGTCCGAGAGTTACCCGGCCGGCGAGCTTGAGCAAAAGGTCGGACAGTGGGTCGACAACCTGCTGCTCAACAGCCCCGCCGCCCTGCGCGCCAGCAAGGATCTGCTGCGCGAGGTAGGCAACGGCGCGCTGACGCCGGCCCTGCGCCGCTACACCGAAAACGCCATCGCCCGCATCCGTGTCAGCCCTGAGGGTCAGGAAGGCTTGCGCGCCTTTCTGCAGAAACGTCCACCGAGCTGGCAAGCCGCAACCACCACCAAGGAGCCGCGTTGATGAGCGCACCTGTTCTCACCACCCTGCTGGTGGCCAACCGCGGCGAGATCGCTTGCCGGGTCATGCGCACCGCCAAGGCCCTGGGCCTGACCACCGTCGCCGTGCACAGCGCCACCGACCGCGAAGCCCGGCACAGCCGGGAAGCGGACATCCGCGTCGACCTGGGCGGCAGCAAGGCGGCCGACAGCTACCTGCAGATCGACAAACTGATCGCGGCGGCCAAGGCCAGCGGCGCCCAGGCGATTCATCCCGGCTACGGATTCCTTTCGGAGAACGCCGGGTTCGCCCGCGCCATCGAAGACGCCGGCCTGATTTTCCTCGGCCCGCCCGCCGCCGCCATCGACGCCATGGGCAGCAAGTCCGCCGCCAAGGCCTTGATGGAAACCGCCGGCGTGCCGCTGGTGCCGGGCTATCACGGCGAGGCGCAGGACCTGGACACCTTCCGCGAGGCCTGCGGGCGCATCGGCTATCCGGTGCTGCTCAAGGCCACGGCCGGCGGCGGCGGCAAAGGCATGAAAGTGGTCGAGGACGTCAGCCAGTTGGCCGAAGCCCTGGCCTCGGCCCAGCGTGAGGCGCAATCGTCGTTCGGCGACTCGCGGATGCTAGTGGAGAAGTACCTGCTCAAGCCGCGTCACGTGGAAATCCAGGTGTTCGCCGACCGCCACGGCAACTGCCTGTACCTGAACGAGCGCGACTGCTCGATCCAGCGCCGGCACCAGAAAGTCGTCGAAGAAGCCCCCGCTCCAGGCCTGAGCCCCGAGCTGCGCCGGGCCATGGGTGAAGCGGCGGTGCGTTCGGCGAAGGCCATCGGCTATGTCGGCGCGGGCACGGTGGAGTTCCTGCTGGATGCCCGCGGCGAGTTCTTCTTCATGGAAATGAACACCCGGCTGCAGGTGGAGCACCCGGTCACCGAAGCCATCACCGGGCTGGACCTGGTGGCCTGGCAGATCCGCGTCGCGCGGGGCGAAGCGCTGCCGATCACCCAGGACCAGGTACCGCTGAACGGCCATGCCATTGAAGTGCGGCTGTACGCGGAAGACCCTGCCAACGACTTCCTGCCGGCCACCGGTCGACTGGCGCTGTACCGCGAATCGGCTGAAGGGCCGGGGCGCCGCGTGGACAGCGGCGTCGAGGAAGGCGACGAGATTTCGCCGTTCTACGACCCGATGCTGGGCAAGCTGATCGCCTGGGGCGAAGACCGTGAACAGGCGCGGCTGCGCTTGCTGAGCATGCTCGATGAGTTCGCCATCGGTGGCCTGAAGACCAACATCGGTTTCCTGCGGCGGATCATCGCTCATCCGGCCTTCGCGGCGGCGGAGCTGGATACCGGGTTCATTCCGCGCTACCAGGAACAACTGCTGCCGGCGCCTTGCCCGTTGAGCGACGCGTTCTGGAGCGCGGCGGCGCAGGCATTCGCGCAAAGCCTGCCGGGCGCGGCACGGGCGGATGACCCGGCATCACCGTGGGCCTTGCACAGCGGTCTGCGGGCGGGCTTGCCGCAGGAGATCACTTTGCACTTGAGCTGCGAGGGGCAGGATCGGGCATTGACCCTCGGCGCCGCTGGCGACGCCAGGCTGACCGGTGAACAGCTGTCGATCGAGCGCGACGGCCTGCGCCGTCAGCACCGGGCAATTCGGCGTGGGAATGCGCTGTATCTGCAGTGGGACGGTGAACTGCGGCATATCGAAACCTACGACCCGATCAGCGCCGTCGAGGCCAGTCACAGCCATCACGGCGGCCTGACCGCGCCCATGAACGGCAGCATCGTGCGCGTGCTGGTCGAGGCCGGGCAAACGGTCGAGGCCGGCGCTCAACTGGTGGTGCTGGAGGCGATGAAGATGGAGCACAGCATCCGCGCGCCCCACGCCGGCGTGATCAAGGCGCTGTATTGCCAGGAAGGCGAGATGGTCGGCGAAGGCAGCGCGCTGGTCGAGTTGGAGGAGGCGTGAAATGAGGATCGATCCTACGCCTTGCGAGGATCGATCCGACTAGAACCTGACCGTTGCCTGAACCACGACCCCGATGATTCGGCACTCGTCAGTGAACAGGGCCTTCGGCCAAGTCGGATTGAGCGGCAGCAGGTAACGCTGGCCGCCCTCTTCGATCAGTTTGCGGAAGATCGCTTCGTCGCTGTCCGACCACTGGGCGATCACCAATTTACCGGGCACCGCCTCCAGGGCAGGGTCCACCAGGATCAGCATGCCTTCGGCAATGCTCGGCCCGCTGGGCGCCGTCATCGAGTCCCCTGACACCTTCAGCCAGAACGCAGCGCCGCAAGCGTGGTAGTCCGTCAGCTCGAAGCGGCGTTCGTCCTGGACGCCGGCATACGCGGGCCCCGCTTCGCGCACCTGCATCGGCTCCTGCCAGTCATTGACGGGATAGCGGAAGTAAGGGTTGTACTTTTGCGCCAGCGGCATTTCACCGTCGGCGTCCGGTTGCGGTTCGCGGATCACCAGCGCCACTTCGAGAAACTCCATTCCCAGCGCCTTGAGCACCCTGTTCATCTCGTTGACGCCCGGCTCCCGACGCTTGTTCAGCCAATGGCCGATACCGCCCTGGGACATGCCGACGCGCTCTCCGAGTTCGACTTGAGTGACCTTGAGCTCACTCATTTTGGCCTTGACCAATTCAATCCATTTATCCATGTGCGGCACCATACGTGGACGCCTTCGGCCGGCAAAACACATATTGTAGTATTTAAATTCTGGTCACAAATACGCGAGGTATTATGCTGGATCCACGGATTCGAAACGAACAGGGAGTGACCTCGCACCATGAACATCACCAGCAAAGACCTGCCCGATCTGCAGATCGACACCACGCTCACTTCACCTCAAGGGTGTGCCGCTGCGCAACGCGCATTGGACTACTACTTGAAACCGACTGTGTCGGAGCCGGACACCGAGGATCGTTTTTTCGGCGTCAACCGCAACCTCAGCACTGAGGAATCCCTGGTGCACGCGTCCGACCTCTTGCGCTGTGCGGCCGCCACGGCGATCAAGGCCACGGAAGGATTGCAGGGCATGAGCCGGGATCTGGCGTTTTCGGTGGTTCACATGGTGGACATGGCGCGGGCGATGGTCGATCACTCGCTCGATGGCGAAGGTCGCTGAGGAACGGCGTCCGGACGGACAGGAAAGAAATTTCCGATCGCGCAGATAAAATCATTTGACTTGCAAATGATAATGATTATTATTGGACGCAGCTGGTCGCGAGATCAGTCGATGGGCCAGAGACCTTAGGTCGGTCTTCTGGACTATCTCCTCATCAGGCTAATCACGGTTTTTGACCCGGCTTTTTGCCGGGTCTTTTTTTTGCCAGTTTTCTGGCTTGTGGCTTCAGGCTAATGAAGTCTTTGGGTGCTGCTAATTCGATGGCGCGGATAATATCAAAAGAACATCGATTAGCAAGCCGAACCCGGCTCCACCGGGCTTAAACAAAGACATTTAGCACTTGAGAATCAATCGCACAGCCACTAAGCTGCCTGCGCGTCATGGAGGACGCCCCCACCCGCAGACCCCGCAATTTCCCTCGGTCTCACCCCAGTCTTACGTGTAAAGTAGCCGCCATAAGAATCATATTCAGGAACCGATTATGACCGTGGCCAAATCCTCGTTCGACATCAGCGCCAACTTCGACAGCGGCAACATCCAGGTTATCGACATCAGCAACCCGCTCAATCCGGTTCTGGCGATCCGTCCGGACACCCGCAGCGCCCATTTCCAGTGGTTCCATTTCAAGGCCAGCGGCCTGCACGTCCACCAGGAGCACTGGTTCCGCCTGGTCAACGCCAGCCAATCCTCCTACAACAAGGCCTGGACCGGCTATCAGGCGGTCGCTTCCTACGACCACGTCAACTGGTTCCGCATTCCCACCCAATTCGAAGGCGACAGCTTGCGCTTCTGCCTCGAAGCCGAGCAGACCCACGCCTGGTTCGCCTACTTCGAACCCTACAGCCGCGGTCGTCACGACTGGCTGATCGACCAGGCCCTGACCAAGGCCGGTACCGAACTGCTGGCCACCGGCAAGAGCGTCGAAGGCCGCGACATCCAGTTGCTGCGCAAGGGAAACGGCGGCGAAGGCCGGCGCAAGATCTGGATCATCGCCCAGCAGCACCCCGGCGAGCACATGGCCGAATGGTTCATGGAAGGCGTGATCGAGCGTCTGGAGCGCCATGACGATCCGGTATTGAACGAACTGCTGGCCAAGGCCGATCTGTACCTGGTGCCGAACATGAACCCCGACGGGGCGTTCCATGGTCACCTGCGCACCAACGCCATGGGCCAGGACCTGAACCGCGCCTGGCAGAACGCCAGTCAGGAAATCAGCCCGGAAGTCCTGTTCGTGCAGCACCAGATGGAAAAGCATGGCGTCGACCTGTTCCTCGACATCCACGGCGACGAGGAAATCCCGCACGTGTTCACCGCCGGCTGCGAAGGCAACCCCGGCTTCACGCCGCGCCTGGAAAAGCTGGAGGAGGACTTCCGCAGTCACCTCAAGCGCACCACCAAAGACTTCCAGACCAAGTACGGCTACACCCGCGACGAACCGGGCCAGGCCAACATGACCCTGGCGTGCAACAGCGTAGGCCAGCGTTTCGACTGCCTGGCGCAGACCCTGGAAATGCCGTTCAAGGATCACGACGACAACCCGAACGCCCTCACCGGCTGGTCGGGCAAGCGCTCCAAGCAACTGGGCAAGGACGTGCTGACCGCCATCGCCGGGATCGTCGACGGCCTGCGCTGAGCCCCCTCCCCTTGCGCCAAAAAAAAGATCGCAGCCTGTCTGCGATCTTTTGCTTTCTGCCGCTTGCGCTCAACCGCGCCCGCGTCCACGCAGCATGCTGTCGAGCACGCCGTCGCGGCGCACCCAGCCGTGAAAGAGCGCGGCCGCCAGATGCACCAGCACCGTCAGGAACAACAGGTAAGCCAGATAGCCGTGGGCCTTGCGCAACAGCGCGAACACCTGCGCATCGGCCGGCAGGATCGAAGGCAGTTGCAGCGAGCGGCCCAGCATCACCGGATCGCCCGCGGCGCTGATCATCGCCCAGCCCAACAGCGGCAACACCAGCATCAGTCCGTACAGCAGGACATGGGACGCCTTGGCCGCCATCACCTGCCAGCCCGGCAGGTCTTCCGGCAACGGTGGCTGGCGGGTCGAGAACCGCACCAAGAGCCGCACCACCGCCAACGCCAGAATCGCGATGCCCAACGGCTTGTGCAGATGGATCAGCCACTCATGCCGCTGCGACACCGAAGCGACCATGCCCGCGCCGATGAACAGCATTGCGATGATCATCAGCGCCATCAGCCAGTGCAGCAGCCGCGCCAGAAACGCGAAATGGGTCGGTTGCTTGCTCATGGACGAGCCTCCTGTCGGGTGGCGGGCAATTGGCTGACTTCGCTGGTGCGGCGCAGGTAGGAATCGGCGTAGCCGGCCGAGCGGGCGGCCAGCAGCGGATCGTCGGAACCTTCGATGCCGGCGGGCAGCACCAACGGGTCGTAGTTGATGTCACGGCATTCGCCGCTCAGTTGCGGCTGCGTCTTCTCCAGCACCAGCGTGCCGGCGTTCAACACCTTGCGGCCGGCGGGCCAGGCCTTGCTCGCGTCGTTCACCGGGTCGGCCGGGTCGGCCAGCGTGATGTTCAATTGAAAGCGCAACGGCCCGGCGGCCAGGCGCTGCACCAGATCCTTCTCCAGAAAGTCCGCCCCCTCCGGAGCGGAGGCGCCGGCGGCGTCCTGGGCCTGCGGCGCCATGCTCCAGCGCACCGCCTGTTTCTTCCCGCCGGCATCGACCAGGTAGAACGCGTTGACGCTGTTGTAGGTTTCCGTGGCATAGCTGGCCGACGGCTTGGCCGTCTTCACCCAGGTCAGGAACGGCACCGTTTCCGGGTGGGCGGCAAAGAATGCCGGCACTTTCGAAGGGTCAGGCTTGCCGGTCGCCGGATCCGGCGACTGCGCCTGCAGCAACTGGTAGAACGCCTCGGGCGTGCCCACCGGGAACACCGGCATGCTGTTCATCCCGGTGCGCCATTGCTGACCGTTGGCCTGCTTGAAACGCAGGGCCAGGCTGCGGATCGGCACACTGCCGTCCGGCGCATAGGGGCTGCCCGCCGGCAGCGCGAAACGTCCGACCACAGGCGTGACCGGTTCGTTGAACACCTGCGCGGCGGAGAACGCCCGCGCTTCGCCGCTGCTTTCGAAATGTCCGATCACGCATACGCCCTTGGCGTGGTTGCGACGAAAGCCAGGATGGGTGCCGTTGTTCTTCTCCAGCACATCGACCAACGCCTTGGGCGTCAGGCGCTGCGGGTCGAAGCTGCCGTGCACGTAGGCAAACGCCCCGGCCACGGCGGCGACCACCACGGCGATGCCGGTCAAGCGCACCAGCAGGCTTGCGGCCCCCAACGGCGCACGTTGCGGCACGCCGGGTGGTGAAATGTCGGGTGAGCGGTCCGGCGAGTTGCGATCAACCATGAAAGGCTCCAGGGCCAGCGGCCACGAGTAGGAAGAATCAGCAAGACGCACCCCGTCGGGATTTATTCCACGACCCGGTTTTTATTTTTCCGGGCGTGGAATAACCTCCAGTCCCGGGCGTCTCCCTAGTCCACAGCGTAGCGACTAGCCAAACTTCATGAGTGACATCGACGAACAACTGCGAGAAATCATTCCCCGATTGCGACGTTTCGCCCTGTCGTTGACGCACAACGCCAGCAGCGCCGACGACCTGGTGCAGGCCAGCCTGGAGCGGGCCCTGTCGGGCTGGCGGGACAAGCGCCCGGACGGCGACCTGCGCGCCTGGCTGTTCGCGATCCTCTACCGTCAGTTTCTCGATGCCCACCGGCGTTCGCGGCGCTATGCCCGCATGCTCGAATTCTTCACCGGCCGCGACGACGCCGAACCTTCGGTGGAGCGCACGGTGATCGCCCGCTCCACCCTGCAGGCCTTCGACCGCCTGCCCGCCGAGCAGCGCGCCCTGCTGCTGATGGTGTCGGTGGAGGGCTTGAGCTACAAGGAGGCCGCCGAAGTCCTCGACGTCCCCATCGGCACCGTGATGTCACGCCTGTCCCGCGCCCGCCAGGCCTTGCGCCAGCTCAGCGACGGCGAAATCAGCAGCCCTTCCCTGCGGATACTCAAATGATCAGTCTGCCCCCCAGCGAGCGTGACCTTCACGCTTATGTCGACCGCCAGCTCAGCGACGCCGACCGGCAACAGATGGAAACCTGGCTCGCCAGCCATCCGGACGAAGCCGCACAAGTCCGCGCCTGGCAAACGGATGCCCAGCACCTGCGGGCGGCCCTGAGCGGCGCGCTGCGGCAACCGGCCAATGCGCAGCTCGATCCGTTGGCCGTCCGCCAGCGGCTCAAGCGCAACGCCCAGCGCCGCTGGGCCAGTGCCGCCGTCTTAATGCTCGCCGTGGGTGTAGGCGGCTTCGGCGGCTGGCAGGCCCGGCAAATGACCCTCGCCTACGTGCCCGCCCCCATGACCGACGCCTTGCAGGCCTATCGCCTGATCGCCCAGCAAGGCCTGCTGCCGGCGGACTACACCGTGGCCGGCGACGGCGGCATGCAGCAATGGCTCGACCGCTACTTCACCCGGGCCAATCGCCTGCCTGATCTGTCGGCGGCCGGTTTCCGGCCGGTCAGCGGCCGCTTGCTCAGTACCGACGAAGGCCCGGCGGCGATGGTGATGTACGAGGACGGCAGCGGTCACAAGGTGAGCTTCTACCTGCGTCCGCCAGGCCCGAAAAACACCTTCCTGCCCCGCGGCAGCCGCGACGACGGAGACCTGCGGGCCGACTACTGGTCCGGCGGCGGCTACAACTACGCGATGGTCAGCCCGACCGACACCCCGGCGGCACCGTTGCTCAAGCAGTCGCTGCCCTTCTGAGCCGAGCCCGGCGGCGTCTTGACCGGCGCCATCGCCAGCAGGCTGGCTCCCACAGGGATCGGTGGTGTCTGAGGAAATGGCAGATCACCGCAAATCCTGTGGGAGCCAGCCTGCTGGCGATCAGGCCGACACCGCAGCACCTGCCCCATCGCCGGCCAGCCCCCACAGAATCCCCCGCCTCAGAACCCCACATCCAGCACCACGTTGTCCAGATAGGTCCCGGCCGGCGGCGTGGTCTGGTCGGTGTAGATCTTCGCGTTGTAGTTGAAGACCTGGCTGCCGGTGCCCAGCCCGTTGCCGGGGTTGACCTCGGCATCGCTGCTGGCCCGGCGGGCGGCGCCGACGCTGCCCCAGCGGGTGGTGCCGGCGCTCTTGAAAATGTCGTAGGCCAGGTAGTTGCCGCTGGAGACCATCCGCCGCCGTCCGCCGACGCTGACCGGGTTCTGCCCGTCGCTCAGGCCCACGGTGTAGGCGCTGCCCTTGGTGCAGGCCAGGTTGATGGTCTGCCCGGTCACCGCGGCGAAGGCGCTGACCACCGGCGCGCTGCCGAAGGCGATGTTCGGCGCGGTGATGGTGCAGTCGTTGGCCACGGTGAGGTTCACCGTCAGCGTCGTGGTGCCGCTGGCGATGTCGCGCCCCAGGCAGAGGCCGCCGATGCCGATGCCGGAGCAGTAGTTCCAGTTCCAGAAGATGCTCAGGGTTTCGCTGTATGTCCCCGCCGCGACATTGCTGCCGATCGTGGTGCCGAAATACAACGGCACGGTCTTGGGTGTCGTCCCGTTGAGCAGGCCGAGGGCGTCGATGATGCCGTTGCGGGCGAAATCGTAGGCGGTTCCGCGGGTCAGCGGGTAACTGGTGCTGTTGTTGGCGTAGATCGTGTAGCCGATGACATCGCCGGTGGGCCCGAGCAGGCCGCTCTGGGTCGAGGTGACCGTGGCCCAGAAGTGGTCGTTGCTGGCCAGCAGCGACAGCAGGGATCCGGTGCAGCTCAGACCACCGTTCAACGTGGAGCCCGGCTGCGAGGTGGTGCGCACCGCGATCGAACTGACCGTGCCGAACGCCACCGGCGTGGTGCTGACCACCGAACACAGGGCATGGGCCATGCCCGGCAGCATCAGCGCCAGCCACAGGCCGATCCGCGCGCCGCTCATTGGCACACCAGCGGGCCGATCAACGGCACCTGTTCCTGATTCATGTCCACGCTGAACCGCACACGGCAGGCCTTGCCGTCCGCCAGCGTCACTTGCAGCGAGTTCTCTGCCGCCAGATTCTCCAGGTACACCAGCCCGTCCCAACCGACCACCGTACGGGCGCCGCTCTGCTCATGCAGCACACCGCTGCCCAGCGGCAGTTCGCGCTGCTGCGCGTCCACCAGCACGACGCTCGCGGCGACCACCCGGTCAAGCGCAAACTCCAGCAGATAACCGCTGCCCCGGCGCACGGCGATGCGTTGCTCGACGTTCGGGCTGCGCACGTTGGCCGGCAGGTTCAGCGGGTCGATTTCGTACTTGCCGCGGTAATAGGCGCTGCTCCAGGGCACCAGCAAGTGACCGTTGCGGTCGGTGCGGCCGACCTGCTGGTTTTCGTAGCGCACCGGAATGTCGGCGAAGCCGTCGGTGCTGACCACCACGAACGCATCGTCGATGCGGTTGGCGGCGAACACTTGATGGTCCATCCACACCAGCGAACCGCTGGCATCGGCCCAACGGGTTTCGACCTCGGACGTGCCGTACACGCCGGCCTGCAGCTGCACCGACTGCAGGCGCCAGGTCAGGTCCGCCTGCCGGTAGTCGGCGCCGTCGCCCTTGGCGTAGCCGAGGTTGAAGCCCACGCCGCCTTCGATCGGCACGGCACGGCTGTAGTTGACCCGCTGCTGCGACTGCCCGGTCTTGCTGCGCTCGCTGCTCACCGCCAGGCTGCCGTACAGATCGAACGGGATCACCAGTTGCGCCTGCACCGCCCAATTGCTGTCGCCGATCTCGCGGTTGGCCGACAGATAGAAACTGCTGTTGCGCCACAACGGCTTGCTCCAGGTCAGGTTGAGCAACCGGGTGCGTGTGTCGTCCGCCGCGCGGATGTCGAAGTACCCGGCGCCGAGGCTGCCCCAACGCTCCAGGTTGACGCTCAGGGTCGCCTGTTCGCTGCGCCGGCTCAGGCTGGTGTAGGGGCTGTCGACCACCGTCAGGTCGGCGTAGCGGTCGCGCCGTTGCAGCCGTTGCCAGGAAAAGCTGTAGCGTTGGCCGCTGTACTGGTAACCCAGACTGAATTGCTGGCCCGTGTCGCCGTCGAAACGGCTTTGGCTGACCGCCGTGTTGAGCACCCCGAAGTTCCCCAGCCGCAAGTTACCGCCGAGGCCGCCCAGCGCCAGCTCTTCGGCGGCCTCGGCATGGCTCTCCAACGTGAACAGGTCGCTGACGCCATAGCGCAGGCTGCCCGAGGTCACGCCCGGCCCGTAGCTGAAGTCCTTCAGGCCGTAATCGCGGCGCAGGGTGCCGGCGGACACCGAAAAATCGCTCAGGCCCTTTTGCAGCAGGCTGCTGGTCACATAGAACGGCACGGTGGTCGACACCTGGCGGCCCAGCGCATCGGTGGTCACCACCACAGCCTCGCCCGCGCCGTTGATGAACGGGACGTTGGTCAGGGTGTACGGCCCCGGCTGCAGCTCGGCGCTGCTGGACTTGAAGCCGTTGATGAACAGGTCCACCGACGACGGCACCGCCGCTTCGCCGGCGAACTGCGGCAGCGGGTAGGTCACAAGATCCGGGCGCACGGCGAAATCACGGGAGAACTGAACGCCGCCAAGCCGCACGGAACTGCTCCAGGGCAAGGCGCCGCTGACCACGTCGCCGGCCTCGTAGGTCAGCATCCGGTCGTCGTCGGAATAGCGCCAGGTGGTGTCGTAGCGCAGGTAGCCGTTGTCCAGCGTGCTGACCGCATCGCCCGACAGCGTGCGCCGGTACTGCCCCGTGTTGGACAGCGTGCCCCAGCTGTCGAACACCCGCACCTCGTTCCACGCCGCCAGGTAGGTGCCGGCGTCATCGGTATCGTTGAGGTACAGGTCGTAGTTGAACAGCGCACCGAAACTGCTCAGCGCCGGGGTGCGCGGATACACCTGGCGGTTGCCGATGAACTGCTCCGGCAGCCAGTCCGGCGGCACGTCGAGCGACAGCCGCTGGCTGGCGCTGTCGTAATCGCTGTGCAGCCCCGGCAAGCCGTCGAGGTCGACTTCGGCCCCCAGGCCTTCCGGCAGCCTCATGCCGGTCTCGCGCAACGTCGCGGCCGGCACGTACAAACGCCCGCCACGCTGCTCGACCCCCACCACCCGACCGGTGTTCATCCGGTTGACCACCAGATCCAGAAACAGCTGTGCATCACTCACGGCCTCCATGCCGCTGGGCGGCGGCGGCAGTTCGCCGGCCCCGGCCGGATCGATGAACACCAGGCAGCAGGCGCCGGTCATGAGCCACAACGGACGCCGGATACGGCGAGCCCATCCCGGACTCATTCGCGCTTCACGTCCATCAATGGACTGGTTCCTCCTGATGCCGCTACGTCCCGTAACGGTATTCACTCATCGTGGCGAGGGCGCTCGCTATTGCGCCGGGGCGATGCTCTGCACCTGCGCCGCGCCGTTGACCCGCACCTGCAGCGCCGGCTCCCCCGCCAGCGGCCCCGGCGCCGGCCAGCGCATCACGGCGCCGGGCAACACATAGCCCAGGAGCCCTTCGGCCAACGGCTTGCTCTGGCCGCCCTGACGGAGGGCGACATCGGTCAGGCGCGCATGCACCGCCCCTTGGTTGCGCACCTCCACATAGGGCCGGCCGTCCACCGCCACCGTGCGCCAGCTCAGTTGCGGCATGCCGATACCTTTGGGGTCACGCTGGCGGGTGCTGTCCTCCTTGCTCCACAACCCGGCACCGTAAGCGAACAGCGGCACCGAATAACGCATCTGAAAACGGATCGCCGCAGCGGTCTTGCCTTCTTCGGCGGCCGGCGGCCGGGCCGACGGGATTTCATCGATGATGATCCGGTAAGCCAGCTCCTGCCCCGGCGGCACGTCACGGGTGCGGGTCAGGCGCACCAGTTGCTTTTGCCCCGGCTCGATCTTCGCCACCGGCGGGCTGCCGATCACCTCCCGCTGATTGCGGTACTGTTCCTCGAATCCGCTCTGGCTCCAGCCGAACACGCGGATCTGCAGGGTGGCGACCTCATCGCCGCGATTCTCCAGCCACAACGCACTGGCCTGCTGATCGGCCTCCAGCACCGGGTCGATCGGCCAGATCAAAACCGAACTGGCCGCCTGCGCCTTGAGCGCCGCAACCAACGCCAACGCCGACATCCCCCCCGCCCAAAGCCGGTGCCGTGACGTGAATGCCCCCATGTAACCGCTCCTTGTCGACCGTCCGAACCTCGCCTCACCACGACAGCTGCACCTGCAGCACATCGCTGTACGTCCCTGCGGGCTGATTGCCCGGCAATTGCACCCGCCCGTAGATCGGCAGGCTGATGTTGTCGGCATCGCTGTAGGCCACCGCCACGCTTTGGCCGATGCCCAGGCTCTGGCTGTAGGCGGCATCGCGAAACAACGTGTAGGCCACCCGCGCGCTGCCGCTGTTGAGTTGCATGTTGCGTCCGCCGCTGCTGTACAGGCCGCCGTCGACGGTCATGTTCAGCGTCACCCCCGGCGTGCATTGCAACTGCACGCCCCCCGTCAGCGCCACCTGCACCGTGCCGGTGGCCAGGGCCGAACTCGAACCGAAGTTCAAGGCCCCGTAGTTAGACACCCCGCCCACCACCAGGCAGCCTGCCGTCACCGTGGCGCTGACCTGGAAGCTCTGGCTGGTCACCGCCGCCAGCGGCAACGGCAGGCCGCCTGCGCACAGCAGGACAAGCGCCGCCCAGCCATGCCGGCCCATGGGCTAGAACGTCAGTTCAACGGAAATGGTGTCGGTGTAGGTGCCCGCCGGCAGCCCGGCCTTGCCCACCGCCTGGCCGTAGATGTTCACGGTCTGTGCCACGCCGGTGCTGGCGGCGAGGTTGATGGTGCCGTCGATGGCCAGCAGCTGCGAATGCCCCGCGTCGGTGTACAGATCGTAGGGCACATAGTTGGCGACACCGTCGTACAGCGCCCGCGTCCCGCCCGCCGACTGCCCGTCGTGGGCGCCGGCGCGCACCTTGACCACCGGCGTGGTGCCGGCCGAGCAGAGGATCGACAGCGCCCCCCCGCCACCGCCCAGCACTTGCCCGCTGGCGGTGGTGAACAGGCTGTTGGCGGTGCCGAAGTTCAGGGCGCCGAAGTTCAGGCCGGTCGAGCCGCCGGCACCGTTCACCTGACAACTGCTGGTCAGGATCAGGCTGGAGGTGATCTGGCCGGTGACCGTGGTGGCCGCGCCGGCGCTGGAGGCCAGCGTCAGGCCGAGCAGCGACAGACCTATCCTTGATGCAAACGTACGCATGGTGTCCTTCCTCTACGGTTTACCAGTCGAGCGTCACCGTCAGGGTGTCGGTATAGACACCGGCAGGCAGCGCACGGGTGTTCGCCACCACCGAACCAAACACCGGGATGGGTATCTGCGCAGCGCTGGTGACAGCGAAATTGTGTTGCTGCCCGATGCTGTAGCTCTGGTGGCCCGAAGCATCGAGGAACAATTGATAGGGAATGGTCTGGCGGCCGTTGCTCAGGCGCCGGGTGTTGCCGTCGCCGTGGGCGCCGCCGTCGATGGTCACCGTGAAGCCGGTGACCGAAGGGTTGCAGGCGACATTGAGCCTGCCGCTGCCCTGCTGGTCGATGCTGGCCTTGAGCGGCGCACTCCAGGTCGGCCCCTGGCGGCCGAAGTCCAGCGAGCCGAAGCTGTCCGCCGGGCTGGCGGGACCGGAAACGTTGGTCACTTCGCAGCCGGCGATCAGAACCAGCCGTGCGTGGATCTGCCCGCCGATCACCGCCTGGGCATCCTCGGTGAGCAACAGCAACCCGCCTGCGGCAACTGCCAGCCAGTGCTTGCTTGTCATTGCGCGTGTCCCTACTCCTTCAGGAGGTTTCCATCACGGCGTCCGACCTTGAACGCCCTTCCCTTCGCACCCGCATCCGGCGGGCTCTTTACCGGTTGTCCTGTTGCCGGACGGCCACCTACCAGGTGACCGTCACCTTGACCAGATCCGAGTAGCGGCTGACCCGCGGCACCTGCGCCAGCCGGTCAATCCGCGCATACAACGGCAGCTCCACCGTGCCGCTGTCCGGCACCCTCCCACTGAGCGGGACATTCACCGCCAACGGCACCTGCCGTGCGGCATCCCGGTACAGGCGATAGGGAATGGGTTTGCCGCCCGCAGTCGCGGCCATGTAGCGCACTTCGCCGACACCGCCATGCAGGCCGCCGTCGACGCGGATCTGATAGGGTGTGTCCGGGTTGCACTCCAGGCGCGGCAGGCGCTGGTTGGCGAGCGCGGCACCCAGCGGCCCCGCCGGGTCGTCCAGGCGGGCGGTGCTGCCGAAATCCAGCACACCCAGTTGCCCGATGCCCGCATCGCGTTGCTGGCCGGTCAACAGGCACCCGCGTTGCACATCGACCCGCACTTCGACCTGCAGGTCGGCGGCATGCAGCGGGGTCGTCAGTGCCCAGACCACCATTGTTTTCAATGCCGCTTTCAAAGCGTCCTTCACGGCCCCGATCCCTGTACGCGACAGCGTGTCTGCCGCAGCTGTGTTTGAGGTTAGCAATGGACGACGATTCCGCCAGTCGATTGGATCCAGCGACCTGCCGGGATTTGTTTCGAAAGGTTGACGAACGGCCGGCAGGTACGGCGCCAAAAAACTGTACCTGCCGCACAATGCTGTCCAACTTCGGCCGCCAGGCCGATAAAGCGTGGTGGAAGGAAAACTACCCGTCTGGTTACACTACGCCGCCGCGCTCGGGGAGCCGGCCTGACGACGGAGTAACCCCCACTGTGTCCGCCCAACCGCCCGAACGCCCGCGCCTGAGCCACCGCTGGTCGGCATTGCGTCGCCTGTTCGGCAAGGGCGCCCTTGCCGGCGCCGGTCATTGCGCCGGCGCCCAGGCGATCCGCGACTACTTCCGGCACAAGGCCCATGGCCAGGGCTACACCCTCAGTCACAGCCAGCAGCGGGTCATCGACTGCATGGCCCGGCAAGCGGGCCTGCTGCTCGGCACGACCGCCCAGACCCCGCCCAGCCTTTACCTGCACGGCGCCGTGGGGCGCGGCAAGAGCTGGCTGCTCGACGGCTTTTTCCAGGCACTGCCGATCGAACGCAAGCGGCGCCTGCATTTCCATGAGTTCTTTGCGCAACTGCACCAAGGCATGTTCCGGCACCGCGCGCAGGACGATGCCCTGGCCACGACCCTGGACGAACTGCTGTCAGGCTGCCAGGTGGTGTGCTTCGACGAGTTCCATGTGCACGACATCGGCGACGCGATGCTCATCACCCGTTTGTTCAAAGCGCTGTTCGAGCGCGGAACCGTCCTGCTGGTGACCTCCAACTACCCGCCCGAAGGCCTGCTGCCCAACCCGCTGTACCACGTCCGGTTCAAGCCGGTGATCGACCTGATCAATGCGCGCATGCAGGTCATGGAAGTCGGCGGCCCCCACGATTACCGCAGCCAGGCGCGTCAGCATGCGCATCAGGTGTTCACCCAGGGCCATTACGTCTGGCCGGCCACCCCTGCGCAACGCGAACGCCTGAACCTGCCGCAGCGCGATGCCCCGTCACAGCCGTTGGCCGTGGGCGCCCGGCAGCTCCGGGCACGGCTGTGCGAGCAGCGCCGGGTCGGTTTCACCTTCAGCGACCTGTGCGAGCAGCCCACGGCGGTCATGGACTACCTGGAACTGTGCCGGCGCTTCGACCACTGGATCATCGACGACCTGCCGGAGCTGGGCGAATGCTCCATCGCGGCCCAGCAGCGCTTCATCAACCTGATCGACGTGCTCTACGACCAGGACAAGCACCTGACGCTGCTGGGGCGCTTGCCCCTGCGCGAAAGCCTCGGCGGCCATGCCATCGACCTGGCCCGCACCCGCAGCCGGCTCGGGCAACTGTCGGAAGTGCACGAGCCCGCCTGAGCGCCGCAGATTCCCTTGTGTGAGCGGACGTGCCCGCGAAGACGGCGGCACATCCGGCATCGATGCGCCAGACAGGGCGCCATCGCCAGCAGGCTGGCTCCCGCAGGGAACCGCCTGGGCCGCAAAGACTGCGCCGAACCCGATCTGCCGTTATCATGTCGCCCACCTCAGGCGCCCGCGCGCCCTTTCTTCAAAAGCGGATCCGTTCATGCACACCCTTGCTCAATTACGCGCCGGCCAGCTGTCGGGCATCACCCGGCTGGACCTTTCCGAAGGCCTGACCGAATTCCCCCGCGAAATCTTCGAGCTGGCGGACAGCCTTGAAGTGCTCAACCTCAGCGGCAACGCCTTGAGCAGCCTGCCGGACGACCTGCACCGCCTGCACCGCCTGCGGATCCTGTTCTGCTCCGACAACCACTTCACCGAGTTGCCGGCCTGCATCGGCCGCTGCGAAACGCTGTCGATGGTCGGCTTCAAGGCCAACCGCATCACCCATGTGCCGGGCGCGGCGTTGCCGCCGAAGCTGCGCTGGCTGATCCTCACCGACAACCGCATCGAATCCCTGCCCAACGAACTGGGCGAGCGGCCCTACCTGCAAAAACTATTGCTGGCCGGCAACCGCCTGACACACCTGCCGCCGTCCATGCAGGCCTGCCATCGGCTGGAACTGATCCGCATCGCCGCCAACCGCTTCACCGAGCTGCCGCAATGGCTGCTGACCCTGCCGGCCCTGACCTGGCTGGCCTATGCCGGCAATCCGCTGGAGACCGAGGCGGATTCGGCCGCCCTGGAGGCAACGCCGGTGATCGAGTGGTCGGCGCTGCGGCTTGAACACAAGCTCGGCGAAGGGGCTTCGGGGGTGATTGTCCGGGCGGGTTGGCTGCGCGACGGGCAGCCGGACACGCCTGTGGCGGTCAAGCTCTACAAAGGCGAAATGACCAGCGACGGCTCGCCGCTGCATGAAATGAACGCCTGCATCACCGCCGGCCTGCACCCGAACCTGATCTGCGTCGAAGGGCGCATCGGCCACCATCCGGACGGCTCGCAAGGGCTGGTGATGCAACTGATCGATCCGAGCTACCGCAACCTGGCCGCGTTGCCGAGCCTGGCGTCCTGCTCGCGGGACGTGTATGCCGACGACTGCCGCTTCCCTGCCGACGTCGCCTTGCGCATCGCCTGCGGCGTTGCGTCGGCGGCGGAACACCTGCACGCACACGGGATCACCCACGGTGACCTCTATGGGCACAACATCCTGTTGAACGATCAGGGCGATTGCCTGCTGGGGGACTTCGGTGCGGCATCGTTCCATGCCACCGAGGACAACCTGGAGACCCGCGCGCTGCAACGCATCGAAGTGCGGGCGTTCGGGATCTTGCTGGGTGAGTTGCTGGAACGGATCGACTCAGGGTTGAGCGATGAACGGCGCGTGGCGCTCCAGGCGCTGGAGCAGCGCTGCTGCCAACCGGACGTGCTGTCGCGGCCAGGCTTCAGCGAAGTGACGGCGCTGCTGGGCAAGCTGTGACACTTGCCCTGCGGCGAGGGAGCCAGCTCCCTCGCCGCCGGCTGATCAGCCGGCCAGGCCGACGAACATGTCCTGCACGTCGTCGTGGTTGTCGAGGCCTTCCAGGAACGCTTCGACTTCGGCCATCTGTTCGGCGCTCAGGCCGCTGACCGGGTTCTTCGGCTGATAGCCCAGCTTGGCCGACAGCACGGTGAAGCCTTGCTCCGGCAGGGCCTTCTGCACGGCGTCGAGGTCGGTCGGATCGGTCAGGAACAGGGTCGCGCCCTCTTCACCCGGCTCGAAATCCTGGGCACCGGCTTCGATGGCGGCCATTTCCGGATCGGCGTCCGGGGTGTCCGGCGACGCTTCGATCATGCCGACATGGTTGAAGTCCCACGAGACCGAGCCGGAAGCACCGAGCTGGCCCTTGCGGAACGCCACGCGGATCTCCGCGACGGTGCGGTTGACGTTGTCGGTGACGCACTCGACGATCAGCGGCACCTGGTGCGGGGCGAACCCCTCGTAGGTCACGCGATGGTACTGCACGGTTTCGCCCAGCAGGCCCGCGCCCTTCTTGATGGCGCGATCCAGGGTCTCCTTGGGCATCGAGGCTTTCTTGGCCTGTTCGACCACCAGACGCAGGTGTGCGTTGGTGGCGGTATCGGCACCGTTGCGGGCAGCGATGGTGATTTCCTTCACCAGTTTGCCGAAGATCTTGCCCTTGGCGTTGGCTGCCGCTTCTTTGTGTTTAACCTTCCACTGTGCGCCCATTACTCACTCTCTTGATCTGTGGCGCCGAGACATCTATTGGCCGACGCAGGGGGCCAAGTTTATACGGCCTAAAGTCGGCAATCGACCAAAAAATCCATCGGCGGAATCGACATCTTCACCATTGCTTGTAGGGCGATTCGGAAAAGCCGGTTTGTCATGTCCATTCGGCGCTGCGGTTTCGTACCCTTTCATGCCCGTATCGCCCGACAGAATCGCCCCCATGCACAACGACAAGGAAAGTCCCTTCACCCTGACACTGGCCGATGGCGCCCTGACGCTGCCGGTGCTGCGGTTCAGCGGCCGGGAGGCGCTGAACCAGCCCTACCGTTTCGAGGTTGAAGCCCTCGGCCTGGCCCCGGCCCTGACACCCGCCGCACTGCTGCATCAGCCAGCCTTTCTGCGGCTCAGGGACGATCACGGAATCCACGGCGTCATTCACAGCGTCGGCTGCGAGCATCAGACCCTCCATCAGAAGGCCTATCGGCTGGTGCTGGTGCCGAACCTGCAGAGGCTCGATCAAACGGCCCGTCGCCGGGTGTTCGTGAACCGCAGCGTACCGGCGATCATCGAACAACTGCTGGTGGAGCATCACCTGTCGGCAGACGGTTACCGGATGGCGATGACAACGGGGCAGTATCCGCCGCGCCCGTTCTGCATCCAGTACGAGGAAACCGACCTGGCGCTGCTGCGGCGCCTGTGCGAGGAAGAAGGCATTCACTTTCACTTCGAACACCGGCGCGACGGCCATGTCGCCGTGTTCGCCGACGACAGCCTGAGCCTGCCGCAGACGCCGGTGACCGTGGCGTTCAACGCACAGGCCGATGCCCCGGCTCCGGCCATTGGCGCCCTGTTCCAACGCCATGACGCGGTGGGCCCGCCGATGCCGCAATCCGCCCCTCACCGGGGTCAGGACAGCCCTGCCGACGACGCCGCCAACCAAACGGTGCCGTCCCTGCCCGTCACGGCGGACAATCGTTCACCGGAAGCGGTCCATGCCGACCAACGCAGCCGGCGTCGCCTGCAGCGCCAGCGCTGCCGCTACCGTTGCGCCCAGGGCCGCAGCAATGCGACCGAACTGCGCAGCGGCCACCTGCTGCAAGTGGCGGATCACCCGATCAACACGTTCAACGAACAGTGGCTGATCACCGAATTGCGCCATCAGGGCCAACAGCCTTCGATTCTGCAGCCCACGCCCATGCCCCATCGCTATCACAACGACTTCACCGCGCTGCCCTGGTCGACCGAGTACCGCCCGCCCCAGAAGCAGGCCCGCCCGCAGATACCGGGGTATCAGCCGGCCCAGGTCGTCGGCCTGTCCGCAGGGCCGGCGCAACTGGACGACCAGGGCCGCATGGCCGTCCGCCTGTGGCCCTCGCAGCCCCAGGGTGACGGAACCGAAACCCTGTGGCTGCCGATCGCCTCGGCCGGGGCCCATGAGCGGATCGCCCGCGAGCACCTGCCCCGCGCCGGTAGCCAGGTCTGGGTGAATTTCCTCGACAGCGATCCGGACCGGCCGATTCTGTTTCTGGAGGCCGGCCAACGGCCCTTGCCCTGCGAGCCGCCGGCTCCGGCCGATGAGCGGTTGCTGGACTGGCTGCTCAACCGCGCCGAACCTTCCTGAGCCCGACGCGGGAACGGATGCCGTCGCTCAGACAGGCGCAAGCCCCAGAAAGGCCTGAATCAGGCGCAGCTCCCGCCGTCGCTCCAGGCAGCCGATCATGTGCCGGTTCGCCAGTCCCTCTCCGGCGATCGGGACCGCCGCCACCCGCGGGTCATGGCTGAGCTCCACCGATGACACCACGCCGACCCCCAGATCCGCCGCCACCGCTTCGGTCACCGCCTCGCGGCTGTCCAGTTCCAGCAGCACCCGCGGACGGACCGAAGCCTGTGCACAGGCCCCGTCGAAGGTACGCCGGGTGATCGAGCCCGGTTCGCGCAGCACCATGATGACTTGATCCAACGCCGTGAGCGCCACCTCGGCGCCCCCTGCCCAGGGGTGGCCGGCCGGCACCAACGCGCAGATCCGCGACTCGCTCAGCGCCTGCAGGTGCAGGCCCCTTCGCGGCTCGACCTCGGTCAGCACCGCCACGTCGGCATGTTCGGACAGCAAGGCGGCCAGGGTTTCCTGGGCGTTGCCCAGGCGCAGGTTCACCGTGATCCCCGGATACCGCTCGCGCAGCCTGGCGAGCATCGGCATGACCAGGTGCGGGCCGTCCGCCGCCACTTCCAGGCGTCCGGTGAGCAATTGCCGGTTGGCCTCCAGCATCACCTGCGCCTCTTCCGCGAGGCTGAACATGGCCCGGGTGATCGCCGCCAGCCGGGTGCCCTCTTCGGTCAGCTCGACCCGCCGTGCGGTTCGGCGCAACAGGGTGATCTGGTAGTGCTCCTCCAGCGCCTTGATATGCCCGGTGACCGCCGGCTGACTGATGAACAACCGTGCGGCGGCCCGGGTGAAGCTGCCTTCCCGGGCCACGGCGTCGAAGGCGCGGAGCTGGAACAGGTTCATGAATAACTCTCACTGATGATTCGGATAACAACAAACAATTTGATTGATGATCAGCCGAATTGCAACGTATGCCCCGTAGCGTCACCCCACAGCACCGCCGCGAGGACATTCCATGAGTACTGCCGCCCCGATCCTGCTCACCCCAGGCCCGTTGACCACCTCGGCCCGCACCCGCCAGGCCCTGCTGGTCGACTGGGGTTCCTGGGACGAGGGCTTCAACCGGTTGACCGCCAGCCTCTGCGAACAACTGCTGGCCATCGTCAACGGCGCCGCCACGCACCACTGCGTACCCCTGCAAGGCAGCGGCACGTTCGCCGTCGAAGCCGCCATCGGCACGCTGGTGCCCCGCGACGGCAAGGTGCTCGTGCTGATCAACGGCGCCTACGGCAAGCGTCTGGCGAAGATCTGCGAAGTCCTCGGCCGTCCGTTCAGCACCTTCGAGACCGCCGAAGACGAACCGACCACCGCCGACGACGTCGACCGCCTGCTGCGCGCCGACGGGGACATCACCCACGTGGCGCTGATCCACTGCGAAACCAGCACCGGCATCCTCAACCCGCTCGCGGACATCGCCGACGTCGTGCACCGGCACGGCAAGCGCCTGATCGTCGATGCCATGAGCTCGTTCGGCGCCTTGCCGGTGGACGCGCAGCAGGTGCCGTTCGACGCGCTGATCGCCGCCTCCGGCAAATGCCTGGAAGGCGTGCCGGGGATGGGGTTCGTGTTCGTCCGCAAGGAATCCCTGGCCGCTGCCGCCGGCAATTGCCACTCCCTGGCGATGGATCTGGCCGACCAGCACGCTTACATGATGAAGACCGGCCAGTGGCGCTTCACCCCACCGACCCATGTGGTCGCGGCGCTGCACGAAGCCCTGCTGCAATACAACGAAGAAGGCGGCCTGCCGGCGCGTCATGCGCGTTACGCCGCCAACTGCCGGGCGCTGCTGGACGGGATGGCCGGGCTGGGCCTGCGCAGCTTCCTGCCCGCCGCGATCCAGGCGCCGATCATCGCCACCTTCCATGCGCCGAAGGATCCGCGCTATCAGTTCAAGGCGTTCTACGAACGGGTCAAGGCCAAGGGCTACATCCTCTATCCCGGCAAGCTGACCCAGGTCGAGACGTTCCGCGTCGGCTGCATCGGCCACGTCAGCCCGGCGCAGATGCGCGAGGCCGTCGCCGCCGTGGGCGAGGCGCTGCGCGAAATGGAAGTCTTCGACATCTGAACCACACCGAACGAGCGAGCCTGCTCCTGCCTTTGAACCGCATCGCCCACACAGGATTCCCAGCATGAATTACACCGCCCCCACCCGCCTGCAAGCCGCCATCCTCGACTGGGCCGGCACCGTGGTCGACTTCGGCTCCTTCGCCCCCACCCAGATCTTCGTCGAGGCCTTCGCCGAGTTCGACGTCCAGGTCTCCATCGAAGAGGCCCGCGGGCCGATGGGCATGGGCAAGTGGGATCACATCCGCACCCTGTGCGATATGCCGCAGGTCGCCGAGCGCTATCGCAAAGCGTTCGGCCGCACCCCGACCGACGACGACGTGACGGCCATCTACAACCGCTTCATGCCGTTGCAGATCGAGAAGATCGCCGAACATTCGGCCCTGATTCCCGGCGCGCTGGAGACCATCGCCCACCTGCGCGGGCAAGGGATCCGGATCGGCTCCTGCTCCGGTTATCCGAAGCAGGTGATGGACAAGGTCGTGGCCCTGGCCGCCGCCAACGGCTACGTCGCCGACCATGTGGTGGCCACCGACGAGGTGCCCAACGGCCGTCCGTGGCCGGCCCAGGCCCTGGCCAACGTGATTGCGCTGGGCATCGACGACGTCGCCGCCTGCGTGAAGATCGACGACACCGTGCCGGGCATCCTCGAAGGCCGCCGCGCCGGGATGTGGACCGTGGCGCTGACCTGCTCCGGCAACGCATTGGGGCTGGACTACGCAGGCTTCCGCGCCCTGGACAGCGACACGCTGGCCGGCGAGCGCAAGCGCATCCACGCCCTGTTCGAGGGTTCGCGCCCGCACTACCTGATCGACACCATCAGCGACCTGCCGCCCGTGATCGCCGACATCAACCGGCGTCTGGCCAACGGCGAGATGCCGCAGGGCAACTGATCCCGCCGCGCTGCGCAGGCAAAAACCGCCGGTGTCCCCGTGACATCGGCGGTTTTTTTTGGGCAACCCCCTGATTCAGCTCAGTGAAAGCGTTTTCATGTTCAGGCAAATCCATCTAAAGGGGATTACAGTTAAAGCAGGCCGTCGCTCAAGAACGGTACGTTTCGACCCTGATCCGTGAGGAAACACCGTATGCCCTGGACAAGTTCCGAATCACGCTACAGCACTGTATCAGTCCTGTTGCATTGGTTGATGCTGGTGCTGTTGGTGCTGGTGTACGCCAGCATGGAGTTGCGCGGCTTCTTTCCCAAGGGCAGCGGTGGACGCACACTGATCCGCGAAGTGCATTACATGCTCGGCCTGACCGTGTTCGTGCTGGTGTGGTTCCGCCTGCTGGCCCGCAGCCTGGGCCCGGCGCCGAAGATCTTTCCGGCATCGCCGCAATGGCAGACCGCCCTCGCCCGGCTGATGCACTGGGCGCTGTACCTGTTCATGATCGCCATGCCGATCCTCGGCTGGCTGATCACCAGCGCCGAGGGCCATCAAGTGATGTTCTACGGCTTCGACCTGCCGCTGCTGGTGCACGAAGACAAGACGTTCGCCAAGCAGGTGGAGCACTGGCATGTGCTGATCGGCAACATCGGCTACGGGCTGATCGGCCTGCATGCGCTGGCGGGGCTCTATCACCACTATGTGGTGGGCGACAACACGCTGCTGCGGATGATGCCCAAGCGCGGCTGATCGCCGCCGGGCGACGGCTTCGTTCGAAAGCGCTCAGCGCACCGCCAATCCCCTGCGCCCCTGCAATCCGCCGGTGTGGACGAACACCAGCCGCGCACCGGCGGGAAACCGGCCTTCCTCAACGGATTGCCTGAGCGCGAACAACGCCTTGCCGGTGTACAGCGGTTCCAGCGGAACGCCGCAGGCCTGCTCCGTCTGTTCGATGAACGCCAGCAAGGCCGGATCGACCTTGGCGAACCCGCCTCGGCTGGCATCGATCAGTTCATAGGCGGGGCCGTCCAGCCCGGCCTCCCGGACGATCGCCTCGACCTGCTGCGCCACGCCGTGGTCGTCCGGCACCGCCAGCGCGCCATGCACCGGCCTGTCGCCCGCCTCCGCCAGCACCAGCCCCGCCAACGTGGTGCCGGTGCCGCAGGCCAGCCACCAACCGTCATGGCCGTCCCACCCCAGCGAAGCCAATTGCGCATCGACCTGATCCTTGAGCGCGGCACAGCCCCGTGCACCTGCCAGTCCCCCGCCGCCCTCCGGCACCGGATGCAGCGTCGGATACTGCGCCCGCCAAGGCTGCCAGAACCCCGGCTCATGCCGGGCCCGGTAACCGCCGTAGCCGAGCCAGTGCAGCTGCATGCCGAAGGCTTGCAGATCGGTCACGGTGGGCGTGTCCTGCGGATGCCCGCGCAGCAGGCCGACCGTGGCGAACCCCAGGCGCTTGCCTGCGGCGGCCAAGGCATGCAGATGATTGGAATGGGCACCGCCGAGGCTGATGATGCCTTCGGCGCCGGCATGGTCGGCGGCCTTGAGGTGTTCGATGAGCTTGAACCACTTGTTGCCGCTGATCAGCGGATCGATCCGGTCCAGGCGCAGGACTGCCGCCTCGATGCCGGCGCGGTCGAGCCAGTCGAGCCGAAGCCTTTCGAGCGGGGCCTGGGCGAGCCAGTCGGAGGGGGGAAGAAACATCGGTGCCGGTTCCGGAGGAAGAGCCGGCATCTTAAAGCAACTGTCTGGATCCTGCCGCGCGGCGTCCTGCTGACGCCTTCGCGGACAAGCCCGCAAGGCCTTGCGGTGAACACAGCGGCTGCATTCACCCGGGATCCCTGTGGGAGCCAGCCTGCTGGCGATGGCGCCAGCCCGGTCAACCCTTGCGCTGACCCTCAGACCGCTATCGCGAGCAGGCTCGCTCCCACAAGAACAGCGCCGCGTCGGTCAGATCTCGGCCGCCAGGCGCGAACCCTGGTTGATCGCCCGCTTGGCGTCCAGCTCCGCCGCCACATCGGCGCCGCCGATCAGGTGCACGTTCTGCCCCGCCGCCAACAGACCGTCGTGCAGCTCGCGCAGCGGATCCTGGCCCGCGCAGATCACCACGTTGTCCACCGCCAGCACCTGCGGCTCGCCGGTTTCGCCGATGCGGATGTGCAGGCCTTCGTCGTCGATCTTCAGGTATTCGACGCTGTTGAGCATCTGCACCCGCTTGTTCTTCAGACCGGTGCGGTGAATCCAGCCGGTGGTCTTGCCCAGGCCGTCGCCGACCTTGGACTTCTTGCGCTGCAGCAGGAACACTTCGCGCGCCGGCGCATGGGGCGCGGCCTTGACCCCGGCTACGCCGCCGCGGGCCTCCAGGTGCGCATCGATGCCCCACTCCTTCCAGAACGCGGCACGGTCCTGGCTGGTGGCCACGCCCTCGTGCACAAGGAATTCCGACACGTCGAAACCGATGCCGCCGGCGCCGATCACCGCGACGCGCTTGCCGACCGGCTTGCGCTCAAGCAGCACATCCAGGTAGCTCAGCACCTTGCCGTTGTCGACGCCCGGAATCGCCGGCACCCGCGGCGCAATGCCGGTGGCCAGGATGATCTCGTCGTAGCCGCCGTCCACCAGTTGCGCCACATCGACGCGGGTGTTCAGGCACAGCTCGACATGGGTGGTCTGCAGCTTGCGCTTGAAGTAGCGCAGGGTCTCGTAGAACTCTTCCTTGCCCGGCACACGCTTGGCGACGTTGAACTGGCCGCCGATCTCACTGGCCGAATCGAACAGCGTCACCTGATGCCCGCGCTCAGCGGCCACGGTGGCGGCCGACAGCCCGGCAGGCCCCGCGCCGACCACGGCGATTTTCTTGAGCTGCTGCACCGGCAGATAGTTGAGCTCGGTTTCGTGGCAGGCGCGCGGGTTGACCAGGCAACTGGTGAGCTTGCCGCCGAAGGTGTGATCCAGGCACGCCTGGTTGCAGCCGATGCAGGTATTGATCTCGTCGGCACGGCCTTCGGCGGCCTTGTTGACGAAGTCCGGGTCGGCCAGGAACGGACGCGCCATCGACACCATGTCGGCGTCGCCCTCGGCCAGGATCTGCTCGGCGACTTCCGGGGTGTTGATGCGGTTGGTGGTGATCAGCGGAATGCTCACCGAACCGCGCAGCTTGGCCGTGACCTTACTGAACGCGGCGCGCGGCACCTTGGTGGCGATGGTCGGGATCCGCGCCTCGTGCCAGCCGATGCCGGTGTTGATGATGGTCGCGCCGGCCTGCTCGATGGCCTTGGCCAGCATAACGATCTCTTCCCAGGTGCTGCCGCCCTCGACCAGGTCGAGCATCGACAGGCGGAAGATGATGATGAAGTTCGGGCCGACCGCCTCACGCACCCGGCGCACGATCTCCACCGGCAGGCGCATGCGGTTCTCGTAGCTGCCGCCCCAGCGGTCGGTGCGGTGGTTGGTGTGGGCCGCCAGGAACTGGTTGATGAAGTAGCCTTCGGAACCCATGATTTCCACGCCGTCGTATTCGGCGGTCTGGGCCAGCACCGAGCAGGTGACGAAATCGCGGATCTGCTTCTCGATGCCTTCCTCGTCCAGCTCCTTGGGCTTGAACGGGTTGATCGGCGCCTGGATCGCGCTCGGCGCGACCTGCTTCGGGCTGTAGGCGTAACGGCCGGCATGGAGGATCTGCATGCAGATCTTGCCGCCCGCCTCGTGCACGGCGCGGGTGACGATGCGGTGCTTGAGCGCCTCTTCCTCGGTGGTCAGCTTGGCTGCGCCGGAGTACACCCCGCCCTCGTCGTTCGGGCCGATGCCGCCGGTGACCATCAGGCCCACGCCGCCACGGGCACGTTCGGCGAAGTACGCGGCCATGCGCTCGAAGCCGCCCGGCTTCTCTTCAAGGCCGGTGTGCATCGAGCCCATGAGGGTGCGGTTGCGCAACGTGGTGAATCCCAGGTCCAGCGGGGCCAGCAGGTGCGGATAGTGAGCGGCGGTCATCGGTAACTCCACAGCGAGCGATCACGGAAAAGTGCGGGAGCTCTGCGTCCCCCGTCAGTCATGCTCGACAGACTAAGAGTCGCATCCCTGTCACTCAATGACCGTAACTGACAAGTTATTGATCCAAATGCGCAGCGGTCCTTGGCAAGCGCCGGCAGGCGCCCTACCCTAGTCGTCTACTCAGTACCCGGCTGTCGTTGGTCTTCATGCGCAAACTTCTGTACCTGACCTTTTCCATGGCCATCGTCGCCGCCATCGCCTGGTACGCGATGTGGACCGCCGACCGCCCGATGGGCCATTACCTGTCGGACCTGCGCATCCGCCTGGCGGTCGATCAGGGCACGCCCGCCGACCGCGGCAACCTGCTGGGGATCCAGCCGGAGCTGTTCCCCACCGACTATCAGAGCACCGAACGCCTGCACCGCAAGCTGGCCGCTTATCTGCAACAGGCCCAGGACCGCGGCCTGCTCAATGAGAAGACCGTGGTGGTGCTGCCCGAGCATGTCGGCACCTGGCTGATGATCAGCGGCGAGAAGGACGAGCTGTACCAGGCCGCCACCCTCGCCGAGGCCATGAACTGGCTGGCGGCGAGCAATCCCTTGCAGTTCGCCCGCGCCTGGCTCAGCGCCCGGGGCGACAGCCGGCTGGACGACGCCCACCTGCGCATGAAGTCCAGGGCCATGGCCAAGGATTACCAGGCCCTGTTCGGCGGCCTGGCCAAGGAATTCCGCATCACCCTGGTGGCCGGTTCGATCGTGCTGCCGGAGCCCAGCGTCATCGACGGTCAGCTCAAGGCCGGCAGCGGCGCGCTGTACAACAGCAGCGTGGTGTTCGGCCGCGACGGCGCACCGCTCGGCCAGCCCCAGCGGCAGCGGCGCCCGATCTTCGACCAGAACGAAACCGCGGCCTCGCAGGCCCCGTCACCGGTCAATGTGGTCGACACCCCCGCCGGCCGCCTCGGGGTGCTGATCGGCAACGACAGCTGGTATCCGGACAACTACCGCAGACTCGACGAACAAGGTACGCAACTGGTGGCGGTGCCCGCCTTTGTCGTCGGCCACGGCGCCTGGGATCTGCCTTGGCGCGGCTATCAGGGGCCGGACGCGCCGGCCTCGGTGGCGCTCAAGCCCGGCGAAGTCAGCGAAGGCCAGGCCTGGCACCGGCTGACGCTGACCGCACAATCGCCCGGCAGCCGCGCGGTGGCCGGCATGAGCGTGTTCCTGCGCGGTCAGTTCTGGGACAAGCCGGCCACCGGCCAAAGCTTCCTGAGCAGCAACGGCCAACAGTTCACCGACGGCGACGCCCGGGGCGCGCGCCTGCTCAATCTCTGGCTGTAGCCATGAAGCCGCAGCCGATGCGCCTCGGGGATCTGTCGGTGGGCTTCGTCCACAGCCTGGCCGACGCCATGCGCAGCCATGGCGTCGATCCGCAGCCCCTGCTCGAACAGTACGGCCTGGATCCCGCCCGCCTCGCCGAGGCCGGCGCACGCTTGTCGATTCCGCGCTACATGCGGCTGGGCCACGGGGCCATCCAGTTGACCGGCGATGCGGCGCTCGGCCTGCGCATGGGACGGCTCAGCCGGCTCAGCCAGGCCGGCCTGGCCGGTGTCACCGCGGCCCAGGCCCCGACCGTGCGCGAGGCCGCCCGCTGCCTGATCCGCTTCGAAGCGCTGTACGGCTCCAACTACCGCGGCCAGTCGAGTTTCCACGAAGACACCGACGGCGCCTGGCTGCGCTTCTACTCGATCAGCCCGTACAACGCCTACAACCGCTTCGTGGTGGACTCGATCATCGCCGGCTGGCTGCAGCAACTGTCCAGCGTCAGCCCCGAACCGCTGCGTGCGGAGCGGATCGAGATCGAGTTCGACGCACCGGAATACCGTGAAGCCTACTCGCAGTTCGGCGACTGCCCGATCCAGTTCGGCGCCCAGCAGAATCAGCTGCGCCTGAGCCTGGACAGCCTCGCCCGGCGCAATCCGGAACACTGCCCGAGCACCTGGCGGCACCTGCTGCAATTGTGTGAAAGGGAGTTGGAGCAGTTGACCCGCACCCGCAGCCTGCGTGAACGCATCACGCAACTGCTGGGGCCGTTGCTCAATGGCGGCCGGGAACCCGACCTCGAAGAAGTGGCGGCACGCCTGAAGCTGCCGACCTGGACCTTGCGCCGCAAGCTTGCCGAGGAAGGCACGCAGTTTCGCGCCATTCTCAACGACACCCGCCGCGACCTGGCCATGACCTACATCCGCGACACCGAACTGGCGTTCGGGGAAATCGCCTACCTGCTGGGCTTTGCCTCAGCCGAGGCGTTCCAGCGTGCCTTCAAGCGCTGGACCGGCCAGACGCCCGGAGAGTTCCGCCGCAGTCACCGGAAGACGGCCTGAAGCGCCGGCAGACGCCTCAGAGCTCGGTGGCGTCTTCGGCCGGTTCCGGCGAGTCCAGCTCAAAGGCCTGAGACTCGAGCAGCTCTTCCTGATAGTCATCCATCGTGCGATCCCCACCTGCTGAAAAAAGGTCTGAAGAACAGACCCGTGCGCCGAGCATAAAGTGCCCGCATGAAGGAAAAATGAAACACCGCCTTCATGAAACAAACGTAGCAGCCAACGGGGAATTTATCGCGGTTTTTGCAACGCCGTCGCAGGAGCGGGCCAGCCCGCTCCTGCACGTATCACTGGCCGGTGGCGGGCAGCGCCGAAATCGGCTCGGACGGTGGCGCCAGATCGGCCGGGTTGGCCGGCGGCGTGATGGCTTCCGTGGTGGATGCAGGCTCCGCCGCTGCCGGCGCCGGGGCGGCCGGAGTGGCCGGTGCCGGTTCGACCGCCGGGGTCACAGGCTGAGCACTGACGGGCGTCGCCTCGGCCGGTGCTGGCGTCGCTTCGGCGGGGGCCGGGGCAGCCTGCACTGCAGGCGCCGCTGCCGCTGCCGGCACGGCCTCTGCCGCCGGCGCTGCCTTGGCCTCAGGCACACCGAGGTCGGTCTTCGGCTTCTCGGTGATGTGCGCCGCCTTCTTGGCGTCCGCCGGCAGGAACAGCTCGACCAGCGTGAAGAAACGCTCGTAGAACTTCTGCGACGACACGGTTTCGCTGGCCACCTTCACCATCGAGTCGTCCGACGAGCCGATCGGCATCGACACCGAACCCAGCACGCCCACACCGAGGCTGGCGGAGTTGTTGGTCTTCTTCAGCGCGTAGCGGTCCTGCAGGGCGTTGGCGAACACCGTCGCATGATGGCCGACGCTGCTGTCTTCGGCGCACACGACGTTGAAGCTGATTTCCAGGTGGCTCTCGCCGGTCTGCTGGAAACTCTTGTGGCCGCTGACCAGTTTCGGGTCGCTGCTGGTGATGATGTAGCCCTGGCTGAGCAACGCACGGCGCGCCGCTTCGCAACTGGCGGTGTCGCTCACCGGATAGTTGCGCGAGAACGTGCCTGAGTCGTCGAAGTTCTCATGCTCGTAAACGGGCTTGTCCTTGGAGCAGCCGGCAGCGGCGGTCAGCAACAGCGCCAACCCGAAGAAACGCACGGGTATTGAATTCAACATTGAACATCCTGAGGGAAAAACGGTCCGGGGCGTATTGTGCATCAGATCGCCACCCCGCGGCGCATGGATTAGTGTCTTGATTCGGTTACAACTGTACCGGTCATGGATGGCGGGAAAAAGTCGCACCGACAAACGTTCGATGAAAGAACTGTCATCCGCCGTCCGCCGGAAACGAAAAGGCCCCGGATTTTCATCCGGGGCCTGGCGTTTTTCGCTCAACCGAACATCAGTAGCGCGTGATGTCCGCCTGGCTTTCGAGCTGCTTGCGGTAGGCCGCGAAGTCTTGCTGGCCTTCACGCGAAGCGAGGAAGCGACGGTACTGCGCCTTCTCTTCTTCAGTCGGCGCAGCGGCTTCGTTCACCCCGTTCAGGCGCACGATGGTCACGCCGCCATCAGGCAGGGTGATGCTGCTGAAGGTCGGCTTGTCCTTGGCAGCCGGCTTCGGCATGCGGAACAGCGCTTGCAGCACCGCCGGATCCACACCTTCCTGAGCGCGGGTGGCCGCTTCGGTCACTTTCCAGCTCTGACCGTCCACTGCCTTGTCGAGCGGCGCCTTGCCGTCGCGCAGGCTGGCGATCAACTGATCGGCGCGGGTCTTGGCGGCAGCGCTGGCATGCTCCTTGGCCAACTGGGTGCGGATGGCCGCGGCCACGCTTTCCAGCGGCAGTTGAGCAGGCTTGAGGTGCTCTTTGGCGCGCAGCACGATCACGGTTTCCGGATCCAGCTCGATGGCGGTGCTGTTGGCGCCGTCATCCAGCACTTCGGTGCTGAACGCGGCCGTCACCACGGCACGGTTGGCGGCAACGCCTTCGCCACCCTCACGACCGAACGGCTTGGAGGTGTGCACGGTCAGCTTCAGGTCCTGCGCCGGCTGGGCCAGGTCGGAGGACTCGAACGAGGAGTCTTCCAGTTGCTTGGTCGCCTCGACGAAACGCTGCTCGACCTGCTGGGCCTTGAGCTCGCGGGTCAGCTTGTCCTTCAGGCTCGTCAGCGTCGGGACTTCCGGCGCCTCGACGCCCAGCAGCTTGATCAGGTGGAAACCGAAGTCGGTGCGAACCGGTGCGGACACCTGATCCTTGGCCAGCGAATACAGGGCCTTTTCGAACGCCGGGTCGTAGACGCCGGGACCGGCATAACCCAGGTCGCCGCCGTTGTTGGCCGAACCCGGATCCTGCGAGAACTCCTTGGCCAGCGCTTCGAACTTCTCGCCCTTGGCCAGGCGGGCCTGGATGTCTTCGATCTTCGCCTTGGCCTGGGCCTCGGTGGTCTTGCCGTTGACTTCGATCAGGATGTGCGCCGCACGACGCTGTTCCGACAGGTTGGCGATCTCTTTCTGATAGGCCGCCTGCAGGTCTTCGTCCTTGACGGCGACCTGGTCGAAGAACGACGCCTTCTTCAGTTCGAGGTAATCGATGACCACCTGATCCGGGGTCATGAATTCCTTGGCGTGCTCGTCGTAGTAAGCCTTGACCTCATCATCGGTCAGCTTGACGGCTGCCGGGTCGGCCTTGACGTTCAGCGCCGCGAAATCGCGGGTCTGCTTCTCCAGGCGGGCGAACGCCAGCACCTGGGCATCGGTGACGAAGCCGCTGCCGGCGACACCGGCGCGCAGTTGGCCGATCAGCATTTCCTGGGCCAGCATCTGGCGGAACTGCATGCGGCTGTAACCCAACTGACGGATCACCTGGTCGAAGCGCTCGGAACTGAACTTGCCGTCCACCTGGAACTCGGGCGTCTGCAGGATCACCTGATCCAGCGCGGCTTCCGAGAACGCGAACTTCGACTGTTCAGCGCCTTGCAGCAGCAGCTTGCGGTCGATCAGGCCCTTGAGGGCCGACTCGCGCAGCATTTTCTCATCGAGCAGGGAAGCGTCGAAATCCTTGCCCAGCTGTTGCATCAGCTGACGGCGTTGCATGTCAACGGCCTGGCTCAGCTCGTTCTGGCTGATTTCTTCGCCATTGACCTTGGCCGCCTGATTGTTGTGAGTGGCGGCCTTGAAAATGGCGTCGAAACCGGTCAGAGCCATCAGTACGACGATGACTCCGATAATGGTCTTGGCAATCCAGCCTTGTGAATTGTCCCTGATATTCTGCAGCATGCGTCCCCCAGAAACGGTTGAACTTCAGATTATGGCAACCGTGGAGCGTGGGTAGAATCCGGATAGAAGAAAGGCGCATCCGAGGATGCGCCTTCTCGAAACTGGCGGAGCGGACAGGGCTCGAACCCTCGATCCCGGCGTGGCAGGCAATGCTTCGGCTCGCCTGCCCTACCGCCCCGCTGCCAAGTCAGGCATGACCCCGACCCGGATGGGTAAAAACCTGAGTCGAACTCAGTTGACAGCTTCTTTCAGGGCTTTACCGGCTTTGAAACCTGGCTTTTTAGCAGCTGCGATCTGCAGCGTCTTGCCGGTCTGTGGGTTACGGCCAACGCGAGCCGGACGATCGGTCACGGAGAAAGAGCGGGCCGATCAGCAGCAGGTTGAACAACTGGGTGACGATCAGGGTGAAGATGG
>NZ_JBIVHR010000055.1:0-42806 GCF_044749305.1 Pseudomonas sp. NPDC089534
GGCCATCGAGAATGGCAAGCATGTGGTCACCGCGAACAAGGCGCTCATCGCCGTTCACGGTAATGAAATCTTCGCCAAGGCACGCGAGAAAGGCGTGATCGTGGCGTTCGAGGCGGCGGTGGCCGGCGGCATCCCGGTGATCAAGGCGATCCGCGAAGGCCTGTCCGCCAACCGCATCAACTGGGTCGCCGGGATCATCAACGGCACCGGCAACTTCATCCTCACCGAGATGCGCGAGAAGGGCCGCACCTTCGAAGACGTGCTGGCCGAGGCGCAGGCGCTGGGCTATGCCGAGGCCGACCCGACCTTCGACGTCGAAGGCATCGACGCGGCGCACAAGCTGACGATCCTGGCGTCCATCGCGTTCGGCGTGCCGCTGCAGTTCGACAAGGCGTACACCGAAGGCATCACCAAGCTGACCACCGCCGACGTGAACTACGCCGAAGCGCTGGGCTACCGCATCAAGCACCTGGGCGTGGCGCGCAGCACCGCGGCCGGCATCGAATTGCGCGTCCACCCGACGCTGATTCCGGCCGACCGCCTGATCGCCAACGTCAACGGTGTGATGAACGCGGTGATGGTCAACGGCGACGCCGCCGGTTCGACCCTGTTCTACGGCGCCGGCGCCGGCATGGAGCCGACCGCCTCGTCGGTGATCGCCGACCTGGTGGACGTGGTCCGCGCCATGACCTCCGACCCGGAGAACCGCGTGCCGCACCTGGCCTTCCAGCCGGATTCGCTGTCGGCCCATCCGATCCTGCCGATCGAAGCCTGCGAAAGCGCGTACTACCTGCGCATCCAGGCCAAGGACCATCCGGGCGTGCTGGCCCAGGTGGCGAGCATCCTGTCGGAGCGCGGCATCAACATCGAGTCGATCATGCAGAAAGAGGCCGAGGAACACGACGGCCTGGTGCCGATGATCCTGCTGACCCACCGCGTGCTGGAGCAGCGCATCAACGACGCGATCGCCGCCCTCGAAGCCCTGGCGGGCGTGGTCGGCCCGGTCGTGCGGATCCGTGTCGAATCTCTGAATTAACAGCAGCGGCAAGCGGCAAGCGGCAAGCGGCAAGGCAAAAGCAGTTCGGCTTTTCCTTGCTGCTTGCAGCTTGAAACTCGCGGCTCGAACCGAAGGTTTGAAAACATGCGCTACATCAGTACCCGCGGCCAGGCACCGGCCCTGAATTTCGAAGACGTCCTGCTGGCCGGCCTCGCCACCGACGGCGGCCTGTACGTCCCGGAAAACCTGCCACGCTTCACCCAGGAGGAGATCGCCTCCTGGGCCGGCCTGCCGTACCACGAGCTGGCTTTCCGCGTCATGCGCCCGTTCGTCACCGGCAGCATCGCCGACGCCGATTTCAAGAAGATCCTCGAAGAAACCTACGGTGCGTTCGCCCACAGCGCCGTCGCGCCGCTGCGTCAGCTGAACGGCAACGAATGGGTGATGGAGCTGTTCCACGGCCCGACCCTGGCCTTCAAGGACTTCGCCCTGCAACTGCTCGGCCGCCTGCTCGACCATGTGCTGGAAAAGCGCGGCGAGCGCGTGGTGATCGTCGGCGCGACCTCCGGCGACACCGGTTCGGCCGCCATCGAAGGCTGCAAGCGCTGCGAGAACGTCGACATCTTCATCCTGCACCCGCACAACCGTGTGTCCGAGGTGCAGCGCCGGCAGATGACCACGATCCAGGGCGAGAACATCCACAACATCGCCATCGAAGGCAACTTCGACGACTGCCAGGAAATGGTCAAGGCCAGCTTCGCCGACCAGGGCTTCCTCAAGGGCACGCGCCTGGTGGCGGTGAACTCGATCAACTGGGCGCGGATCATGGCCCAGATCGTCTACTACTTCCACGCGGCCCTGCAGTTGGGCGGTCCTGCGCGTTCGGTGTCGTTCTCGGTGCCGACCGGCAACTTCGGCGACATCTTCGCCGGCTACCTGGCGCGCAACATGGGCCTGCCGATCAACCAGCTGATCGTCGCCACCAACCGCAACGACATCCTGCACCGCTTCATGAGCGGCAACCAGTACGTCAAGGAAACCCTGCACGCCACGCTGTCGCCGTCGATGGACATCATGGTGTCGTCGAACTTCGAACGCCTGCTGTTCGACCTGCACGGGCGCAACGGCGCGGCGATCGCCGGCCTGATGGATGCCTTCAAGCAGGGCGGCGGCTTCAGCGTCGAGCCGGAGCGCTGGACCGAGGCCCGCAAACTGTTCGATTCGCTGGCGGTGGACGATGCGCAGACCTGCGAGACCATTGCCGAAGTCTTCGAGCAGTGCGGGGAAGTGCTGGATCCGCACACCGCCATCGGTGTGAAGGCCGCCCGTGAGTGCCGTCGCAGCCTGGACATCCCGATGGTGATTCTGGGCACGGCTCACCCGGTGAAGTTCCCGGATGCGGTGGAGCAAGCTGGTGTAGGAAAAGCTCTCGAACTACCTGCACATCTTTCTGATTTGTTTGAGCGAGAGGAACGCTGCACCGTTCTGCCAAACGAGCTGAAAGCCGTGCAGGCCTTTGTCAGTCAGCATGGCAACCGCGGCAAGCCGCTTTAGGCCCGCGAAGCTGTCACATTTTGAAGCCCGTCCGATGACGGGCTTTTTTGTTCCTGCGTGCCACACTGCCCGGGTTTTCGCCCCAGAAAAGGACGGGTGAGCCGATCACGAAGGAAGTGGCAATGCGGTTCTATGAAAAAATGAAGGCAGCGCTTGGCTGCCTGTGCCTGATGGTGCTGCTGGGTGGTGCCCAGGAGGGGAAGGCGGCGCAGCTGGTGCTGCATGACGAAGAGGTTGCGCCACCCGCATCCGTTGAGCTGGACGCCGACGAGCGCCAATGGATTCGCGAACACCCCGAAGTCGTCGTCGCGTCGGTGCAGTATCCGCTGTACCTGTTCCAGGATGAGCACGGTCACTGGAGCGGCCTGAACAACGATGTGCTCAAGCGCATCGGCGCCATGACCGGGCTCGAGTTTGTCCACCAGGAGTCGTTCTCCACCGATCAGTTGCTTGAGCGGCTGGAAAGCGGGGCGGCGGACATCAGCACGACGCTGGCGATGAATGACGAACGCAAGGTGTTCCTGGACTTCAGCCACGCGTTCGGCGGGGCCGGCTGGGTGTTTGTCGGCCGGTCGGGCGCACCTGTGGTGACGTCGCTGGAGCAGTTGTCCGGCCGGGAGCTGGTGTTGCCGGCCAGGCATGCGTTGGAGGAAGTCATCCGCCGGGAGTACCCGGCCATTCGCGTGCGCTCGGTCAAGACCTATGCCGAGGCCCGCGCGCTGGTGGAAAGCGGGGAAGCCTACGCCACCATCGAAAACGAAATCGGCGCCCAACTGTATCCCTCGGGGCTGCTCAAGGTGGGAAGCGCCGTCGAGGGCCGGTGGGAAGCTGACCATCTGGCGGTGCGCAAGGGCCAGCCCGAACTGCTGGGCATTCTCAACAAGGCGCTGGAGGCGTTTCCCGCCGAGGAGCTGCGGGCCATCCGCCTGAAGTGGCTGGGGGGCATCTCGCCTGCGCCCAAGTCCGGGCTCTTCTACCCGATGACCTGGTGGGGATGCTGGGCCATGTTTTTCGTGGGCGTCTTCGGATTGCTTTCGTTGCTCTGGAACCGGCGGTTGAGCGCCGTGATCAGGCAGCGCAGGGACGTCGAAAGGCATCTGGGCGACCAATTGGCCTTTCAGCGCGCCCTGATCGACGCCTTGCCGGATCCGGTGTTCGTGCGGGATCTGGAGGGGCGTCTGGTCATGTGCAACAAGAGCTACGAAGAGACGCTGTCCGTGCGGTTCGACCGGGTGCAGGGCCGGCGGCTGATCGACGTGGATACGTTGCCTGAGCCGACCGCCCGGTTGCTGCACGACGAGTTCATGGAGCAGATGGGCTCGCGCAAGACTCGCTTCAGCAAACGCCAGTTGCTGTTCAAGGGCGGTTTGAGGGACATCTATCAGTGGACCGTGCCCTTCTACGGCGTCGATGGCCAGCTGCGGGGCCTGGTCGGAGGCTGGACGGACATCAACCAGCGCAAGGCGGAGGGCGGGTCGGGATGTCCGCGAAAAAACTAGGAAACGTCCTATAAAACGTGACCACTTTTCTGATGGGCGTCTGAAGGGAGGCTGGCCTAGAGTGGACGGCACATGCGGTGAGAGTCCGCGATTGTCGTCCCGGAGGTCGTCCATGCGCGCGCTCAAGATCCTGATACTCGAACACAATCCATTCCGGTTGATGGCCCTGCACCAGATGCTCAACGCCGTCGGCATCTACGATGTGCTGACGGCCCCGACGCTCGGTTCGGCGCTCCGTTCGCTCAAGTGCCGGGGCACGGTCGACATCGCCATCTGCGATCCGCAGCTCAAGGGAGGGGACGGCCTGGCGCTGATCCGCCATCTGGCGGTCGAGAAGCGGGCGCGGGCGCTGATACAGCTGGGCAATGTCGCGCCGAGCCTGTCGGCGGACCTCGACGTCCTGTCCCGGGATCACGGGCTCGCCTTGCTGGGGCGGTTGCAGTCGCCGGTATCGGCGGTGCTGATGCGGGGGCTGCTGGACCGTTACCTCCAGACCGCAAGGCAATCGGCGAGCGCCTGAGCGGACGGTTATGTTCCTGTCATCTTCGCCGCGCATGCTCTGATGCATTGGCGGCGCGCAGGTCCGGAGGTTCCGCTGGCAGAACTTTCTTCCCGGATCGCGGGTCATTCACGGTGTACACGCCCAAGGCACTTCGCTGCCGGACGAACGAGTGGAGATCCAGATGGAAAGTATCAGTCTTTTGCTGGGCGAGGCGCTGAGCCCCTATCAGGTGACGGTGACGCCGAGCGGTCAGAACGGCGATTGCCAGGTGACGCTGAGGAACCCCGAGGGCATCCTCGTGCTGAAGCGCGGATTCAACCGGGCTCAATTGGGCGACAAGCGTCAGCTGACGGACGTGGTCGACGGCCTGCACCGAGACCTGCTGATCGCCGAAGGGCGGTTGGAGCCTTGCGTCATCGCGGCCTTGCGCAATGTGGGGGCGCTTCGCCCTCCGGCCCTCTGAGATCGAAGGCATTTTTGTGGGAACCTTCCTGCGCTCCCGTCAGTCAGACCCATGGCAGCAGGATCAAGCATTGTGCTCCGGTGCTTGTCGCCTGCCGCCACGGGCCTCTGTTGAAGGCCACGTTTGACCCCGAGTCGACTCCCCACTTCTCGGGGTTTCTTTTTGCCTGGAATTCAGGGGGCGGACTGTTGCTGGAAGAACACCCGTGCCTGCTCGAGGTAGTCGTCGCGCATGTCGGGATCCAGCCAGTCGGCGTACAGCCGGTTCAACTGCTCATGGGGGAGGGTGCGCAGCAACCGGTCGATCTCGGTGATCGCCTGCCGGCCCTGGGTGGTGTCGGTGCAGCCGACGTGGCTCGACAGGTACTTGTCTGCGCCGAGGATCGGAAAGAACAGCAACTCCTCTTCGTCGATGTCGGCCTGCCGGGCCTGGTAGCGGATCTCCGGCCAGTAGCCCAGCACCACCTGCAGTCGGCCAAGGCGCTGCATGGACAGCAGGCTGCTCACGGCATCGTTGCCGTAATGCGGGGTCAGGGCATTGGCCGGAGCCTGCCGCAGCAGGGTGTCGAGGTAATCGCCATAGCTGCGTTCGGCCACCACCCCGACCTTCTTCTCGCCGCTGGCCAGCAGCGCCGTCAGGTCGACTGCGCCGTCGGCCAGGAACGGCGTCAGCACCTCGCGGTCCTGTCGCCGGACCACCAGACCGTTGCTGACCGCCCGGACGGCCGGTATGGAAAAGGCGATCCACTGTGCCCGCTCCTTGTTCCAGAGCAGCGAGGGGTCGCAAGCGAAGGGGTGTTCATGCAGCATCTGCAGGCCACGGGCGCGGTTGACCCGCATCAGCGTGTGTTCGTACTGCGGCATCCCGGCGATCAGCATCGGCATCAATTGGTCGATCACGCCCTGGCCTTTCTTCGGGCCTTCGAAGATGGTCAGCGGCGGCAGGTCGCGCAACAGCCAGATCAGCGTAGGCTTGGCCTGGGCCCAGGCCGGGAGCGCGAGCAGGAAAAGCAGGCCGAACAACCGCCACGTCCACCAGTGACGGGCGCGGTTGTGCGTCTGGTTCATCCGGGGCTTCAGCTTAAATGGCTCCGTCTTCGCGCAGCCGGGCGATCCGCTCGTCGTCGTAGCCAAGACCCTGGAGCACCTGTGCGTTGTGTTCGCCCAACTGCGGCCCGACCCATTCGGAGGTGCCGGGCGTTTCAGAGAGTTTCGGCACGATGCCCGGCATCTTGAAGGGTTTTCCGTCCGGCAGGTTGGCCTGCAGGAACATTTCCCGGGCCAGGTATTGCGGATCGCTGAACATGTCTTCGGCGCTGAAGATGCGGCTGGCGGGGACGTCGGCCTCGTTCAGCTTCTCCAGCACCTGGGCCAGCGGCAATGAATTGACCCAGCGGTCGATCACGCCGTACAGCTCGTCGCGGCGGCTGTCGCGCCCGTCGTTGCTGGCCAGCGCCGGGTCGTTGGCCAGGTCGTCGCGGCCGATGATCTGCATGAAGCGCTTGAAGATCGCATCGCCGTTGGCGCCGATCTGCACATGTTTGCCGTCGGCGCTGGTGTGGATCGATGAGGGGGTGATGCCCGGCATGATGTTGCCGGTGCGCTCGCGGATGAAGCCGAACACGTCGAACTCCGGCACCATGCTTTCCATCATGGCGAAAATCGCTTCGTACAGCGCCACGTCGACCACCTGGCCGAGGCCGCCGTTGACCTCACGGTGACGCAGGGCCATCAGGGCGCCGATCACGCCCCACAGCGCGGCGATCGAATCGCCGATGGAGATGCCGGTGCGCACCGGCGGCCGGTCCTCGAAGCCTGTGATGTAGCGCAAGCCACCCATGGATTCGCCCACTGCGCCGAAACCCGGCTGATCCTTCATGGGGCCGGTCTGGCCGAAGCCGGACAGGCGCACCATCACCAGTTTCGGGTTGAGCGCGTGCAGGGTGTCCCAGCCCAGGCCGAGTTTCTCCAGCACGCCGGGACGGAAGTTCTCGATCAGGATGTCGGCCTCGGCCAGCAGTTGCTTGAGGATCGCCAAACCGTCCGGGTGCTTGAGGTTCAGGGTCAGGGACTTCTTGTTGCGGGCCTGGACGAACCACCACAGCGACGTGCCTTCATACAGCTTGCGCCACTTGCGCAACGGATCGCCGCCGTCCGGCGATTCGACCTTGATCACGTCGGCGCCGAATTCGCCGCAGATGCGCGAGGCAAAGGGGCCGGCAATCAATGTACCCAATTCGATGACTTTCAGACCGCTGAGCGGTTTGCTGGAGAACGGCATGCTGAATCCTGTAGGACAAGGCGTGGCGGATACAGCGTTTTAACATAGCCGGCTGTCAGACGCGCAAGGTTGATCGCCATCAATTCGTGGATTGCCTGCAGCATCGGTTAGACTGGCCGACTTTCCACGTCTCAAGAAGCCCGTCCATGGCCCAGCCGTCCACCACCTACAAATTCGAACTGAACCTCACCGACCTCGACCGCAACGTCTACGAGAGCGTGAAGCAGACCATCGCCCGTCACCCTTCGGAAACCGAAGAACGCATGGCCGTTCGGCTGCTGGCCTACGCCCTCTGGTACAACGAGAACCTGTCGTTTGGCCGTGGTCTGTCGGACGTGGACGAAGCAGCGCTGTGGGAAAAGAGCCTGGACGACCGTATCCTGCACTGGATCGAAGTCGGCCAGCCGGACGCCGAGCGCCTGACCTGGTGCTCGCGCCGCACCGAACGCACCAGCCTGCTGGCCTACGGCAGCCTGCGCGTGTGGGAAGGCAAGGTGGTGCCGGCGGTCAAGACGCTGAAGAACGTCAACATCGCCGCCGTGCCGCAGGAGGCGCTGGAAGCCCTGGCCACCGACATGCCGCGTGCCATCAAGTGGGACGTGATGATCAGCGAGGGCACGGTGTTCGTGACCGACGACCGCGGTCAGCACGAAGTCCAGCTGACCTGGCTGCTGGGCGACCGCGGCTGAGGCCGGACCGCTCACGGATTCCCACCCATTCAAGAGAAATACCTGTCGCCCCATGCGTATCGAACCTCGCCCGTTGCCTGAAACCCTGCCTTTCCTCGGCGATCTGCCGCCGCTGCTGACCCGCCTGTACGCGGCGCGGGGCGTGCGGTCCGAGGCGGAACTGGACAAGAGCCTGGCGCGGTTGATTCCGTTCCAGCAGCTCAAGGGCATCGACGCGGCGGTGGATCTGCTGGTGACGGCGCTGGACCTTCGGCAGCGGATCCTGATCGTCGGCGACTTCGACGCCGACGGCGCGACCGCCAGCACCGTGGGCGTGCTGGGCCTGCGTCTGTTGGGGGCGGCCCACGTGGATTACCTGGTGCCGAACCGTTTCGACTACGGCTACGGCCTGACCCCGGAAATCGTCGAGGTGGCCAAGACCCGCGAGCCGCACCTGCTGATCACGGTCGACAACGGCATCTCCAGCGTCGACGGCGTGGCGGCGGCGAAGCGGGCCGGGTTCAAGGTGCTGATCACCGATCACCACTTGCCCGGCGATGAACTGCCGCAGGCCGACGCGCTGGTCAACCCGAACCAGCCCGGCTGCGAATTCCCGAGCAAGGCGTTGGCCGGGGTCGGGGTGATTTTCTATGTGCTGATGGCCTTGCGCGCACGCCTGCGCAGCCTCGGCCGCTACGACAGCCAGCCGCAGCCGAACATCGGCGAACTGCTGGACCTGGTGGCCCTGGGCAGCGTCGCCGACGTGGTGCCGCTGGACGCCAACAACCGGATCCTGGTGCATCAGGGGCTGGAGCGGATCCGCGCCGGGCGCGCGCGGCCGGGGATCAAGGCGATCCTGGAAGTGGCCAAGCGCGATGCGTCGCGCATCACCTCCACGGACCTTGGCTTCATCGTCGGCCCGCGCCTCAACGCGGCCGGCCGGCTCGACGACATGAGCCTGGGCATCGAATGCCTGCTGACCCAGGATGCCGCGCTGGCCGGGGACATGGCCGCGCAGCTGGACGGCATGAACCAGGACCGCAAGTCCATCGAGCAGGGCATGCAGCGTGAGGCCATGGCCCAGCTCAAGGACCTGCCGGTGGAGTCGATGCCGTTCGGCCTGTGCCTGTTCGACCCGGAGTGGCACCAAGGGGTGATCGGCATCCTCGCCTCGCGGATGAAAGAGCGTTATCACCGCCCGACCATCGCCTTCGCCGATGCCGGCGACGGTCTGCTCAAGGGCTCGGGCCGTTCGGTGCAGGGCTTCCACATCCGCGATGCCCTGAGCGTGGTGGCGGCGCAGCATCCGCACCTGATCACCAAGTACGGCGGTCACGCGATGGCGGCGGGCCTGACCTTGCCGCAGGAGCATTTTCCGCAGTTCGCCGAAGCCTTCGACGCGGAGGTGCGTCGCCAGCTCCGTGAAGAGGACCTCACCGGGCGCCTGCTGTCGGACGGCACGCTGGCGGTGGAGGAGTTCCACCTGGAACTGGCCCGCGCCCTGCGCCATGCCGGCCCCTGGGGGCAGCACTTCCCGGAGCCGCTGTTCCATGGCGTGTTCCAGTTGGTCGAGCAGCGGGTGGTCGGCGAACGGCACCTCAAGGTGGTGCTCAGGAGCGAATGCGGGTCGGTGAAGCTGGACGGCATCGCGTTCGGCATCGACCGCGACATCTGGCCGAACCCGACCATCAAATGGGTGGAACTGGCCTACAAGCTCGACCTCAACGAGTTCCGCGGCAATGAGACCGTGCAGCTGATGATCGCCCACATCGAGCCGCGCTAGCGCCAAGGGCTTTGTGGCGAGGGAGCTTGCTCCCGCCCGGCGGCGCAGCCGTCGTCATCTGTTGCCCGCGGATTGGGGCGGCTTCGCCGCCCAGCGGGAGCAAGCTCCCTCGCCGCAGGGCAGCGAAAGCTTGCGGGACGCCGCCATCCTCCGCGGATGTCGTCTAGGCTCTAAGCACTGCTTGATTGGCCTTGTGACGTCTTGTCGAGTTTTTTGCCCGCGGGGGCGGGTGCTGCATCCTTTCCTGTCACTCGTCGACTTTTCAAACAGAACCCTGGAGCCTGCCCACTGAATTGAGAGGTGCCCCATGAGTCTGCTGCTTGAGCCCTTCACCCTTCGCCAACTGACCCTGCCCAACCGCATCGCCGTGTCGCCGATGTGCCAGTACTCCAGCGTCGACGGCCTGGCCAACGACTGGCATCTGGTTCACCTCGGCAGCCGTGCGGTGGGCGGCGCCGGCCTGGTCTTCACCGAAGCCACGGCGGTCACCGCCGACGGCCGGATCACCGCGCAGGACCTCGGTCTGTGGAACGACGAGCAGATCGAGCCCCTGCAACGCATCACCCGTTTCATCACCGCCCAGGGCGCCGTGGCCGGCATTCAGCTGGCCCATGCCGGGCGCAAGGCCAGCACGTTCCGTCCGTGGCTGGGCAAGCACGGCAGCGTCAAGCCGGAAGACGGCGGCTGGACGCCGGTGGGGCCGTCGCCGATCGCGTTCGACCCGCAGCACACCCAACCCAGGCCGCTCGATGAAGGGCAGGTCGGCGAGATCGTCCAGGCCTTCGTCGCGGCGGCCAAGCGAGCGTTGGCGGCGGGGTTCAAGGTGGCCGAGGTGCATGCCGCCCACGGCTATCTGCTGCATCAGTTCCTGTCGCCGTTGAGCAATCAGCGGCGTGACCAGTACGGCGGCTCGTTCGAGAACCGCATCCGGCTGGTGCTGCAAGTCACCGAGGCGGTGCGGGCGGTGTGGCCGGAGGAGTTGCCGGTGTTCGTCCGGGTGTCGGCCACCGACTGGGTGGAGGACGGCTGGAATCCGGACGAGACGGTGGAGTTGGCGCGGCGCCTGAAGGCGCTGGGCGCCGATCTGGTCGATGTGTCGTCGGGCGGCACCGCCGCGAACGCCGAGATCCCGGTGGGGCCCGGCTATCAGACCCGGTTCGCCGAACGGGTGCGCAAGGAGTCGGGGATATCCACAGGCACCGTGGGCATGATCACCGAGCCGGCCCAGGCCGAGCACATCCTGCGCACCTGTCAGGCCGACATCATCTTCCTTGCCCGCGAACTGCTGCGCGACCCGTACTGGCCGCTGCACGCCGACGACGACCTGGGCGGACGCAAGGCGACCTGGCCGGCGCAGTACCAGCGCGCGACCCACCGCGACCAGCCGATCCACGAGTCAGACCTGCGGGATTGATCGCAGGCCCGCTCAGGCCTATAAAGACCCGCCGCAGGTACGGCGGGTTTTTTCTGGCCTGCCGAAACGTGAACGCAAAGGAATGAGCCCCGCATGCTGAACGAACGCGCCCTGACCGAAGGTGATCTGCCGCTGCTGGCGCTGATCGACCGCACCGAACTGATCGAGCAGTGCTATCGCCTGGAGAACGGCGGGCTGGTGCTGTACCCGGTGCATTACGACATGCGCGGCTGGCCGGAGGGCGAAGCGCAGCGCGATGCCGTGACGCTGACGGAATGCTTCAGGCGCGGCGGCTGGTTTCACGGCGTGTTCGACGGGGCGGCGCTGGTGGCGGCGGCGGTTGTGGATAACCGGGTCATCCGCAACGGGAACCTGCGCATGCGCCAGTTGAAGTTCCTGCACATCAGCCATGGCTGGCGGGGGCGCGGGCTGGGGTCGCGGCTGTTTGCCCTGGCCTGCGGGCAGGGGCGGGAAACGGGGGCGCAGGCGCTGTACGTCTCCGCCACCGAGTCGCGCAATACCGTGGAGTTCTATCTGCGCCAGGGGTGTCGGCTGCTGGAGCGGCCGGATCCCGAACTGTTCGAGCTTGAGCCGCTGGACATTCACCTGTATTGCCCGCTGGGCTGAGTCGGCTGTGCGGGCCCTATCGCGGGCAAGCCCGCTCCCACAGGTCATGTGGGAGCACAACAGTGTTGAGCATCCCCCGATCACTGTGGGAGCGGGCTTGCCCGCGATGGCGCCAGTGATGGCGCCGCAAAGCTTCAGGTGTACTTGCGCTTGTCCGGCGCCGGCGGGAAGTACTGGTACAGCCAGGTCTCGCTCAGGGTGCGGTCGTTGGTGCGGATGAACAGGCGCAGTTCCACAGGATCCACGCTGTCGTTGGTCGGGTACCAGTCGAACAGGATCCGGTAGCCCTTGATGTCGTCCAGCGCCAGCACGCTGAAGTCCTGCACCTTGCCGTTGGAGCAGGTGACCACCGGTTCGATCCCGGTGCCCTGCGGCAGGCGCTCCAGGCCGCCGCCGGTGAAGTCCACGGCAAAGCGGCGGGCCCAGACCTCAGGGTAGTGCTCGCCCGGCGCCCAGCCCTCGGTGAAGCCGCCCATGCCGGAGCGGGTGGCGTGCACCCGTGCCAGCGGCGTGCCGACCGGCGGCAGGGCACTCCAGTAGAGTTTGTAGCCGTAGTTCAGCGAGTCGCCGGCGGCCACCGGTTTCTTCGGCGTCCAGAAGGCCACGATGTTGTCCATGGTCTCGCCGGTGGTCGGGATCTCCAGCAGGTCGACCGAACCTTCGCCCCATGGGGTCGTCGGCTCGACCCACAGGCTCGGGCGACGGCTGTACCAGTCCACGGTGTCCTGGTAGTTGGCGAACTCGTGGTCAGTCTGCACCAGGCCGAAGCCTTTCGGATCCTTGTCGGAAAAGGCGTTGAACTGCAGGGTCGCCGGGTTGTTCAGCGGGCGGCAGATCCACTCGCCGTTGCCGCGCCACATGGCCAGGCGGTCCGAGTCGTGGATCTGCGGGTGGATGGTGTCGCACATGCGCCGCTCGTGGGTGCCGCAGCTGAACATGCTGGTCATCGGTGCGATGCCCAGCTGGTCGATGGCGGTGCGGGCGTTGACGTGGGCGTCGACCTCCATCACCACGCGCTCGGCCTGGCAATCGATGTCGAAGCGATACGCGCCGGTGGCGCTCGGCGAGTCGAGCAGGGCGTAGACCACGAAGCGGGTGGCGTTCTGGTCAGGGGTCTCGAACCAGAACTTGGTGAAGTCGGGGAACTCTTCGCGCTTCTTGGCGTAGGTGTCGATGGCCAGGCCACGGGCCGACAGGCCATATTGGCCAGTGGCGTCCACCGCGCGGAAGTAGCTGGCGCCGAGGAACGACACCACGTCGTGGCGGTCCAGCTCCGGCGCCTTGAACAGCTTGAAGCCGGCGAAGCCCAGGTCGCCCTTGAGCTGCTGGGTGTCGACCGAGGTGTTCTCGTAGTTGAACAGCGACGGCCGGAAGTGCACTTCGCGGGCCATGCGGGTCTTGGTATCGACGCTGTACATGCGCACCGGCTGGCGGAAGCCCATGCCGACGTGGAAGAACTGCACATCGAGCTGGCCCTTGTTGTCCTTCCACAAAGAATGCTCGCCGTCGTAGCGGATGGCGTTGAAGTTCTGCGGGGTCATGGTCGCCAGGGTCGGCGGCAGCACCTGCTTGGTGTCCTGATAGCCGCTGCCGGCCAATTGCTTGGCCTGGCGCTTGAGCGTCTCGAAGTCGAAGGCCTGCGCCTCGCCGTCGGCGGCGCCGCTGGCTGCCCAGGCCCGGGCGGCCAGCAGGCCGCTGGCGGAAAGACCGGTGTAAGCCGCAATGGCCATGGACGCTTTGAGCAAATTCCTGCGGTGCATAGATACAACCTGTCGTGGGCAATCCCGCGCCGTTCCTGGCACGTGCTGGATCAGAAATTACGGTTCGGACAAGCCTTCGGCCAAACGCTGCGGACTATAAACAGATGCGCGCTAGCTTAAACCGTTCGCTTGAATTGCAAAATTCGTTGATAGCACGGCGCTAGCGTCTCAATGAAACAAGACGTTACGGTTAATTAATCCGACAGGCTTTTCTGATTTAGAGGGCATTTCTGCTTTTTTCGATTAATTACTCTAAAAACCGCTTTCCAGCGCCGATTAAATTTCTATCCTAGGGGCATGGCCGGCCACGGTCCGTCGGGCCGGCGGGGGCAAAGATCGCTCCTGAAGGGAGCAGGGCGATGCGGTTTTCAGGAAATTCTTTGACGTATTGGAGAAGGACATCGTCCATGGCAAAAGCACAAGGCATCACCGAAATGTTGGGCATCTTTCCCTGCCTGGGCAGCCGGCGAAGGCGCAGGCTCAGCTCCGAGGAACTGAAACTGGTGGAGCGCTACCGCGAGCTGTCGGAAAGCGACCGGATCGCGATGCGCTATCTGGTGGATGCGATGCGCAGCGTTTCGCGGTTCTGAAACAGGAAGTTGCGGCGAGGGAGCACGCTCCCTCGCCGCAGGCATCCAACGGCAAGCGCCCTGTTTTCAGCGCCCCACCTTCCACGCATCCCCGGCCGGCGCCTTGCCGTGGTCGTACGGCTTGCCGATCCACATGTACAGCAGGCCCAACCCCACCACGATGGCGGTGCTCAGCACCATCGCGTAGTTGATGTACCACGCCGCGTCCGGCGTGCGCGGCCAGGCCATGTTGACGATGGCGCCGACGCCGTACGCCAACGCGCCGACGTTCACCGGCCAGCCCCAGGCGCCGAGGGTGAACCTGCCGTTCGGTTTCCAGCCTTTGGTCCGCGCGTACAGCGCCGCCAGCACGATCATCTGGAACGCCAGGTAGATGCCGATGGCGGCGAAGCTGACGATGGTGGCCACGGCGTCCTGCAGGAAGAAGCCCAAGGCGATGATCAGGCCGGGCAGGACGCCGGACACGAACAGCGCCGCCACCGGAACCTGGGTTGTGGGAGAAATCCGTTTCAGCAGTCGGCTGCCGATCACCATCTCGTCACGGGCGTAGGAATACAGCAGACGGCTCGCCGCCGCTTGCAGGCTGATGACGCAGGAGATGAAGGAAATCATCACCACGCCCATCACCACTTTCGAGCCCACCGGGCCGAAGGCGTTGTTGAGGATGGTGGTGACCGGGTCCTTGTCGGTGCCGTTGATCACCGCCTGCATGTCCGGCACGGCGAGGATCAGCGCAAGGCAGGCGAACATCGCCGCGATGCCGCCGATGTAGATGGTCATGCGCATGGCCACCGGGATCCGCTTGCTCGGGTTCGGGGTCTCTTCGGCGACGTCGCCGCAGGCCTCGAAGCCGTAGTAGAGGAACATCCCCGCCAGCGAGGCGGTGAGGAAGGCCGGCAGGTAGGAGCCGTCGACACTGATGTCGAACGTATCGAACAGTACGCCGAGCGGCTGGTGGCGTTCGAAGATCAGCAGGTACACGCCGACGATCACCGCGCCGACCAGCTCGCAGAGGAAGCCGAACATGGCGATCCGCGCCAGGGTCTTGGTGCCGCTGAGGTTGACCAGCGTGGCGAACAACGTCAGCGCCAGGGCGATGACGATGTTGGTGTTGTTGCTCGGCTCGAAGCCCATCATGGCCGCCAGGTAAGGGCCGGCGCCCACCGCCACCGCCGCGATGGTCACGCACAGGGCGATGGAGTAGATCCAGCCGACCATCCACGCCCATTTCTTGCCGACCAGGCGCCGGGCCCACGGGTAGACGCCGCCGGAGATCGGGAACTGCGAGACCACCTCGCCGAAGATCAGGCACACCAGCAACTGGCCGCAGCCCACCAGCAGGTAGGCCCAGAACATCGGCGGCCCGCCGGCCGCCAGGCACAGGCCGAACAGGGTGTACACGCCGACGACCGGCGACAGGTAGGTGAAGCCCAGGGCGAAGTTCTCCCACAGGCTCATGCTGCGGTTGAAGTTGGAGGTGTAGCCCAGCTGACGCAGCTGTTCGGCATCGTTGTCGGCGACGGCGGTGGAGAGTTCGGGTGACGCGCTCATGGGTGTTCGCTCCGCAGGATCGGCAGATTCCGGATGGCCGAAGCCGTGGCGGGGCCGTGCAGGCGCCGCCCGGATCGGTGGTTATTGTTTTGGGTGTCGCGGTGAAGTCAGGTGGTGCGTTGAAACCGTGGCGCCGTCATCGCCGGCAGGCGGGCTCCCACATTGTTCTGCAGTGACTGCAAAAGCAGCATTCAACCAAGATCCCTGTGGAAGCCGGCCTGCTGGCGATGGCGTCATCCCTGGCGCCGCAGGGCAGTGGCTTGCTCAAGGGACTGCATTTCAACGATGGGAGCAGCGCCCCGTCAGTGCTTGAACATCACATGCCGCACGGTGGTGTAGTCCTCCAGCCCGTACATGGACATGTCCTTGCCGTACCCGGACAGTTTCTGACCGCCATGGGGCATTTCGCTGACGAGCATGAAGTGGGTGTTGACCCAGGTGCAGCCGTACTGCAGCCGCGCCGACAGGCGATGGGCGCGGCCGACGTCGGCGGTCCACACCGAGGACGCCAGGCCGTAGTCCGAATCGTTGGCCCATTCCAGCGCCTGGGCCTCGTCGGTGAACTTAGTCACCGACACCACCGGCCCGAACACTTCGCGGCGCACGATTTCGTCGTCCTGCTGCACGTCGGCCAGCACGGTCGGCTCGAAGAAGAAGCCGTTGCCCTCGACCTTCTTGCCGCCGGTGACCAGCCGGATGTGCGGCTGCGCCACCGCACGCTCGACGAACCCGGCCACGCGGTCGCGGTGCTGGGCGGTGATCAGCGGGCCCAGTTCGGTGGACGGATCGTTCTGCAAGCCATGCTTGATGGTGCTGACCGCGGCGCCGAGCTTCTCGACGAACTTGTCGTAGATGCCCTGCTGCGCGTAGATGCGGCACGCGGCGGTGCAGTCCTGGCCGGCGTTGTAGAAGCCGAAGGTGCGGATGCCTTCGACGGCGGCGTCGATGTCGGCGTCGTCGAAGATGATCACCGGGGCCTTGCCGCCCAGCTCCATGTGCATGCGTTTAACGCTCTCGGCGGTGTCGCTGATGATGTGGGCGCCGGTGGCGATGGAGCCGGTCAGCGACACCATGCGCACTTTCGGGTGGGTGACCAGCGGCTGGCCGACGCTCGGGCCGCGGCCGAACACCAGGTTGAGCACGCCGGCCGGGAAGATGTCCGCCGCCAGTTGGGCCAGGCGCAGCGCGGTCAGCGGGGTCTGCTCCGACGGCTTGAGCACCACGGTGTTGCCGGCGGCGAGGGCCGGGGCGATTTTCCAGGCGACCATCATCAGCGGGTAGTTCCACGGCGCGATGGAGGCGATCACGCCCACCGGGTCGCGGCGGATCATCGAGGTGTGGCCGGGCAGGTACTCGCCGCCGGCCGAGCCGCTCAGGCAACGGCTGGCGCCGGCGAAGAAGCGGAACACGTCGGCGATCGCCGGGATCTCGTCGTTGAGGGCTGCGCTGTAGGGCTTGCCGCAGTTGTCCGATTCCAGCTTCGCCAGTTCCTCGCCGTGGGCTTCGATGGCGTCGGCGAGTTTGAGCAGCAGCAGCGAACGGTCTTTCGGGGTGGTCTGCGACCACGCGGCGAAGGCGCCGTCGGCGGCGCGCACGGCGGCATCGACCTGGGCCTCGGTGGCTTCGTTGATCTCCGCCAGCACCTCGCCGAGGGCGGGGTTGAGCACCGGTTGCGCCGGGCCTTCGCCGGTGACGAGCTGGCCGTTGATCAGGAGTTGCGTTTGCATGGTCATGTCCTCTCTAGCACCTTTGTTTTTCTGCTTGATCCGAATGGCCCCTGGTGGGAAGGGGCGTGTCTGTCAGGTGTTCATTTGCCGCCGCTGCCCGCCACGCTTTCGCCGCCCCGGGTCAGGTAATAGGCGCCCAGGATCGGCAGCATGGTCACCAGCATCACCAGCATCGCCACGACGTTGGTCACCGGCACGTCCCGCGGGCGGCTGAGCTGGTTGAGCAGCCACAGCGGCAGGGTGCGTTCGTGGCCTGCGGTGAAGGTGGTGACGATGATTTCGTCGAACGACAGGGCGAACGCCAGCATGCCGCCGGCGAGCAGGGCCGAGCCCAGGTTGGGCAGGATGATGTAGCGGAAGGTCTGCCAGCCGTCGGCGCCCAGGTCCATCGAGGCCTCGATCAGGCTGTGGGACGTGCGGCGCAGGCGGGCGATGACGTTGTTGTAGACGATCACCACGCAGAAGGTCGCGTGGCCGGTGACGATGGTGAACATCCCAGGCTCGATCCCCAGCGTCTTGAAGGTCGCCAGCAGCGCGATCCCGGTGATGATCCCCGGCAGCGCGATCGGCAGGATCAGCATCAGCGAAATGCCCTGCTTGCCGAAGAAGTCCCGGCGGTACAGCGCCGCCGACGCCAGGGTGCCGAGCACCAGGGCGATCAGCGTGGCGATGGCCGCGATCTGCAGCGACAGCTTGATCGCCTCCAGCACGTCGGGCCGCCCGAAGGCCACGCTGAACCAGTGCAGGGTGAAGCCCTTGGGCGGAAAGCTGAACGCCGCGTCTTCGGTGTTGAAGGCGTAGAGGAAGATGATCAGGATCGGGAAGTGCAGGAACGCCAACCCGCCCCAGGCGGCTGCGCGCAAGCCCAGGGAAGCTTTTTCAGAGTGCATCGAAGGCCCCCAGGCGTTTGACGATGGACAGGTAGACCGCGATCAGCACGATCGGCACCAGGGTGAACGCCGCGGCCATGGGCATGTTGCCGATGGCGCCCTGCTGGGCGTAGACCATGCTGCCGACGAAGTAGCCCGGCGGGCCCACCAGCTGCGGCACGATGAAGTCGCCCAGGGTCAGGGAAAACGTGAAGATCGAGCCGGCGGCGATGCCCGGCACCGACAGCGGCAGGATCACCTGCATGAAGGTCTGGCGCGGCTTGGCGCCGAGGTCGGCGGACGCTTGCAGCAGCGACGGCGGCAGGCGTTCCAGCGAGGCCTGGATCGGCAGGATCATGAACGGCAGCCAGATGTAGACGAACACCATGAACCGTCCCAGGTGCGAGGTGGACAGCGTGCTGCCGCCCACGCCGGGAATGCCGAGGATCACCTGCAGCACCGGCTCCAGCCCCAGGTGCTGGACGAACCACTGCGCCACGCCGCCCTTGGCCAGCAGCAGCGTCCAGGCGTAGGCCTTGACGATGTAGCTGGCCCACATCGGCATCATCACCGCGATGTAGAAGAACGCCTTGGTCTTGCCGGTGGTGTAGCGCGCCATGTAGTAGGCGATCGGGAACGCCACGACGGCGCTGGCCACCGACACGGCGATCGCCATGCTCAGGGTGCGCAGGATGATGTCGAAGTTCGACGGCTGGAACAGCGCCGCGAAGTTGGCCAGGGTCAGGTCGGGGGTGACCGCCATGGTGAAGTCGTCGAAGGTGTAGAAACCCTGCCACAGCAGCACCAGCAGCGAGCCCAGGTAGATCGCGCCGAACCACAGCAGCGGCGGCACCAGCAGCAGCGACAGGTACAGGTTGGGCTTGCGGTACAGCAGGTTGGAGAACCTGCGCAGCGGCGCCGTCTGGGGGAGAACCATGGTGTTCATCTCACACCCCGCCCGCGACGGTGTCGTGCAGCGGGATCATCGCCTCCCGCGCCCAGCGTGCGCTGATGCGCTGGCCGGTGCGGTGCTGCGCGCCCGTGTCGGTCCACTGGCTGTTGGCCTGGCTGACGCTCAGGGTCTGGCCGTTGTCCAGTTTCAGCTCATAGCGGGTGGCGCTGCCCTGGTACTGGATGTCGTGGAGCAGGCCGCTGACTTCGATCTCGTGGCCGGCCAGCGGGCCTTCGGCGAAGCGCACGTGCTCCGGGCGGATCGAGAACGGCTGCGGGTGGCCGCTGAGCTGGCGGGCCAGGTCGCCGCGGATCACGTTGGAGGTGCCGACGAACTCGGCGACGAAGGTGGTGGTCGGTTTCATGTACAGGTTGCGCGGGGTGTCGACCTGTTCGATCCGGCCCTTGTTGAACACCGCCACGCGGTCGGACATCGACAGCGCTTCGGTCTGGTCGTGGGTGACGAAGATGAAGGTGATGCCGAGCTGGCGCTGCAGCTTTTTCAGCTCGCTCTGCATCTGCTCGCGCAGCTTGAGGTCGAGGGCGCCCAAGGGCTCGTCGAGCAGCAGCACGCGGGGACGGTTGACCAGGGCGCGGGCGAGGGCGACGCGCTGGCGCTGGCCGCCGGACAGCTGCACCGGCTTGCGCTCGCCGTAGCCGCCGAGGGCGACCATCTCCAGGGCCTCTTCGGCGCGCTGGTGGCGTTCGGTCTTGCTCACGCCCTTGACCTTCAGGCCGTAGGCGACGTTGTCCCGCACGTTCATGTGCGGAAACAGCGCGTAATCCTGGAACACGGTGTTGACGTCGCGCTGGTAGGGCGGCAGCCCGGCGGCTTCGGCGCCGTGGATGCGGATCGAGCCGGCGCTCGGCTGCTCGAACCCGGCGATCAGGCGCAGGCAGGTGGTCTTGCCCGAGCCTGAAGGGCCGAGCATGGAAAAGAACTCGCCGTCCTGGATGTCGATGGAGACCCGGTCAACGGCCTTCACGTCGCCGAAGGTGCGGGAAACGTTGGTGAACTGGACTGCAAGCGTCATGGTGCGGTACTCCGGGAAGGCGAGGGCCGTCGCAGCGGCCCTGCCTGGACTTCTGAAAAAGCTGAAGCGTTGTGCGTGTGTGGCGAGGGAGCTTGCTCCCGCTGGAGTGCGCAGCACTCCCAAAACCTGCGTGTGCGGTTTGACTGCACGACCGCAGAAGATGGTTTGGGGTGGCTGCGCCACCCAGCGGGAGCAAGCTCCCTCGCCACCGGTGAGCGGCGTGTCAGCGGCCGCCCATGATCGCGATGTAGTCCTGGGTCCAGCGGCTGTACGGCACGAACTTGCCGCCCTCGGCCTGCGGGGTCTTCCAGAAGGCGATCTTGTCGAACTGGTCGAAGCCGTTGGTCTTGCAGCCTTCGGCGCCGAGCAGTTCGCTTTCCTTGCACGCCGCCGGCACCGCCGGCAACGAGCCGAACCACGCCGCCACGTCGCCCTGGACCTTCGGTTGCAGCGACCAGTCCATCCACTTGTAGGCGCAGTTGGGGTGCTTGGCCTCGCTGTGCAGCATGGTGGTGTCGGCCCAGCCGGTGGCGCCTTCTTTCGGGATGGTCGAGGCGATCGGCTGCTTGTCGGTCGTCAGCCCGTTGACCTGGTACGGCCAGGAACTGGACGCCGCCACGCCCTCGTTCTTGAAGTCGCTCATCTGCACGGTCGCGTCGTGCCAGTAGCGGTGGATCAGCTTCTGCTGGGCGCGCAGCAGCTCAAGCACGGCCTTGTACTGGTCTTCGGTGAGCTGGTACGGATCCTTGATGCCCAGCTCAGGCTTGGCGGTCTTGAGGTACAGCGCCGCGTCGGCGATGTAGATCGGGCCGTCGTAGGCCTGCACGCGGCCCTTGTTCGGCTTGCCGTCGGGCAGGTTCTGTTCGGCGAACACCACGTTCCAGCTGGTCGGCGCGGTCTTGAACACGTTGGTGTTGTACATCAGCACGTTCGGGCCCCACTGGTAAGGGGTGCCGAAGGTCTGCTTGCCGACCACGTACCAAGGGGCGTCCTTGAGGCGCGGGTCGAGGTTTTTCCAGTTCGGGATCAGCGCGGTGTTGATCGGCTGCACACGCTTGCCGACGATGAGCCGCAGGGAGGCGTCGCCGGACGCGGTCACCAGGTCGTAGCCGCCCTTGGCCATCAGGCTGACCATCTCGTCGGAGGTGGCGGCGGTCTTCACGTTGACCTTGCAGCCGGTTTCCTTCTCGAAGCCGGTCACCCAGTCGTAGGCCTTGTCGCTTTCGCCACGCTCGATGTAACCCGGCCAGGCGACGATGTCGAGCTGGCCTTCGCCGGCGCCGACGGACTTCAGCGGCTCGGCGGCCTGGACGCCGGCGCTGGCCAGCAGGGCCGTGGTGATTGCACTGAGCAGTGCGGTCTTGTGCACGAACATGGTGAACCCTCTTCTTCAAATTATGGTCGGGGCAGTGGTGAACGCGGTGAAGCATGCCGTGGTCGGCTTGTTATTAGCGTAGTCAGAGATGCTGTCCGTGACGGGCCATGATGTGCCGCACCACGCTGTAGTCCTGCAGCGAGTCGCTGGATAAGTCTTTGCCGTAGCCGGAGCGTTTCAGGCCGCCGTGGGGCATTTCGCTGACCAGCATGAAATGGCTGTTGATCCAGGTGCAGCCGTACTGCAGCCGTGCGGCGACCTGCATGGCCTTGTCCAGGTTCTGCGTCCACACCGACGAGGCCAGGCCGTATTCGGAGTCGTTGGCCCAGTCCACCGCCTGCGCAAGTTCCTCGAAGCGGGTCACGGTCACCACCGGGCCGAACACTTCGCGCTGGACGATCTCGTCGCTCTGCCGGCAGCCGGCCAGCAGGGTCGGCTGATAGAAGAAGCCGGGCCCGGAATGCACCGCCGCGCCGGTCACCCGTTCGATGTGCGGCTGGCCGAGGGCGCGTTCGACGAAGCTGGCCACCCGGTCGCGCTGACGGGTGCTGATCAGCGGGCCGATCTCGTTGTCGGCGTCGCGCTTGCCGGCGAAGCGCAGGCTGCCGACGGCGGCGCCGAGCTCGGCCACGAGCCTGTCGTGGATGCCGGCCTGGGCGTAGATCCGGCAGGCGGCGGTGCAGTCCTGGCCGGCGTTGTAGTAGCCGTAGGTGCGCACGCCCTCGACCACGGCCTTGAGGTCGGCGTCGTCGCAGACGATCACCGGGGCCTTGCCGCCCAGCTCAAGGTGCGTGCGCTTGAGGGTCTTGGCGGCGGCCTGAAGGATTTTCTGCCCGGTGACGATGTCGCCGGTCAGCGACACCATGCGCACCTTCGGGTGGCCGACCAGATGGCTGCCGACCCCTTCGCCGCCGCCGCAGATGATGTTGATCACCCCGCGCGGCAGGATCTCGGCCAAGGCCGGCGCCAGCGCCAGGATCGACAGCGGCGTGTGCTCCGACGGCTTGAACACCAGCGTGTTGCCGGCGGCCAGGGCCGGGGCGATCTTCCACGCGGCCATCATGATCGGGTAGTTCCACGGCGCAATCGATGCCACCACGCCGATGGGGTCGCGGCGCACCATGCTGGTGTAGCCCGGCAGGTACTCGCCGCTGAGCTGACCGGTCTGGCAGCGCACGGCGCCGGCGAAGAAGCGGAACACATCGACGGTGGCGCTCAAGTCGTCTTGGCGGGCCAGGTGCAGCGGCTTGCCGCAGTTCAGGGCTTCGAGGCGGGCGAGGTGGTCGGCGTGCCTTTCGACGGCGTCGGCGATGGCCAGCAGCAGGCCGGAACGTTGTTGCGGGGTGGTGCGCGACCATTCGCCGAAGGCGCGGTGGGCGGCGAGGATGGCGGCCTCGACCTGCTCGGTGCTGGCCTCGGCGATCTGGGTCAGGACCTCGCCGGTGGCCGGGTTGAGGATCGGTTCGACGAAACCCTGGCCTGCGACCAGTTCGCCGTCGATCAGCAACGCGGTACACATCGGGGTCTGCGCGCCAGCCATTTTCCGTGATCTCTTTTCTTGTGTGTTCATGGCACTCCCTGTGACCGGGAGCCGAACGTCTTATGGATGCAGCAAGACTAGTGCGCGGCTCCGGGGTCGACAAATTCTAAATACTGAAGGTGGCATTCGATTAAATAGATGGCTTGCGGCCGCCGTGGGGTTGCTCGCGGGCCACGGTCAGGAACGGATCGACCAGCGCCGGGCGGGCGGTGCCGCGGCGCCAGGCGAGGCCGACGTCGAGGGTCTGGCTGAGGTCGGCGACGGGCCGCGCTTCGATGATGTCGCCCTCCAGCGACCACGGGCGGTACGTCATGTCGGGCTGGATCGACACGCCGAGCCCCGCCGCCACCAGGCTGCGCACCGCCTCGGTCGAGGCGGTCCTGAGGGTGACCTTCGGTTGCAGCCCGGCGCCGCGCCACAGGCGCTGGGCGCTGCGGTCCATCTCGTCGACGTTCAGCTGGATCAGCGGTTCGCGGGCCACGTCGGCCAGGTTGATGCTGTCGTGCTCCAGCAGCGGGTGCTGGGCCGGCAGCCACAGGCGGTGCGGCGAGTGGGTCAGCACCTCGGTCTGCAAGGCGTGGCGGTCTTCCAGGTTGGACAGGATCAGCACGCCCACGTCGATTTCGCCGCTGACCAGCAAATGCTCGATGTAAGGCCGCTCGTCCTCCATCACCCGGATCTCGACGTTGGGGTAGGCACGCTGGAAGCGGGTGAGCAGGTCCGCCAGGTAGTAGCCGGCCACCAGGCTGGTCACGCCGACGGTCAGTTGCCCGGCCACCTGGTCGGTGCTCTGCTGCAGGCTGCGTTTGGCGTTGTCCACGGTGGCCAGGATCAGGTGCGCCTGACGCAGGAACTGATGGCCCTGATGGGTGAGCGTCATGCCCTTGGCGTGGCGGTTGAACAGGCTGACGCCGATTTCCTCCTCCAGCTGCTGGATGGCCAGGGTCAGGGTCGACTGGGAAATGAACGCGGTCTGCGCGGCGGCGGAGATCGAGCCGGTCTCGGCCACGGCGATGAAATGGCGGATCTGACGCAGGGTCATCATGGAGGTGTACCCGGTGGGCTGTTTTTATCGATTGCCCCGAGTGTATATCGGTTTTCGCGAAGGGAGGCTGTCCGGTGCGCAACATCCGGAAGCACACTCGGGGGCCGGCGCCGGGCACTTTCGAACTAGGCTCAAGGCCTTACCGATCTGGAAAATCCCTGTTTTGGAGGCGGAACATGAACACCCGTGGATTGCTCGATCAACTGCTCAAGTCCGGCCAGGCGCTGCTGCAGGACAAGGCCGGCGCAGGGCAGGGCAAAGCGGCGGCCGGCGGACTCGGCGGCTTGCTGTCCGGCGCGGGCGGCGGCGCGCTGGCCGCCGGCGCGATGGGCCTGCTGCTGGGGAGCAAGAAAGCCCGCAAGGTCGGCGGCAAGGTCGCGCTCTACGGCGGCCTCGCCGCGCTCGGCGTGATCGCCTACAAGGCCTACGGCAACTGGAACGCCCAGCAGGGCCGGGCGCCGGAAACCGAACCGCAGACCCTCGACCGTCTGCCGCCGGCCCAGGCCGAGCAACACAGCCAGGCCATCCTCAAGGCGCTGGTCGCCGCCGCCAAGGCCGACGGCCATGTCGATGAGCGCGAGCGTCAACTGATCGAGGGCGAATTCGCCAAGCTCGACAACGACCAGGCCCTGCGCCACTGGCTGCACGCCGAACTCAACAAACCCCTCGACCCCGCCGACGTCGCCCGCGCCGCCGGCACGCCGGAGATGGCGGCGGAGATGTACATCGCCAGCGTGATGATGGTGGATGAGGAGAACTTCATGGAGAAGGCGTACCTGGACGAGCTCGCACGGCAGTTGGGGCTGGAGCCGGGGTTGAAACTGGAGCTCGAAAGGCAAGTCAGGGCGGTGTAGGCAGGGGGGCTCAAGGCGACAGGCGGATGGCCGCTGTCGCCCGAGGCGAGCGGTGGCTATTGGTGTGCGTCCCCGTTGGGGCCGCTGGCGATCAGGCTGGCGCCGCACTCGGTCTTCATGCCGTGCAGGGCCACCGGCACGCCGTCGACGTCCAGTGTGGCGCTTCCCTCGGCGATCGGAAACTTGCCTTTGCACTTGGGGCAATCGACCTTGTGCCCCACGCCGGCCATGGGCTTGCCGTTCAGGTCGGTATGGCCGAAGGCTTCGATCACTGTGCCGCCATGGCTTGTGGAGTCGCCGAGTCGAATGATGTCCATATCGGTTGCCTGGTTGGTTTGCGTGAATGAATGCGCGGATTGACGGCGTCTTTGAGCGGGCGCTCTACCAGTAGTGGATCTCTGCGCCCAGCATCAGGAGAACCAATGCCAGCCCTGTCTTGCCGAACAGCAGCGGCGCGACGGTGATGGCGAACTGGGCCACGACGCCGATCTTCAAGGCCCCCCGCAGTCCGTGGCGTTTCCAGTACAGCGCATGCACCGCCATCGTCAGCGCGTTCGCCACCCAGACGGCGCCGATGGCCATGACGTACTCCTGCTGCGCGATGCGCAGCAGCATGAGCAGCAGGCCGAAGAAAACGATGAGAAACGAGGTGACCATGAGCCCGGATCGCCCGTTCTGTTCAGGGAGTGCAGCGTGTTGTGGCATCGGATGTCCGTCCATGTCCGTGTCTGGGTGTGCGGCCGGCCCGGATTACCGACAGGCCTATAGCTTGTCCATCCAGTCCTGGGTCGGCGGCACGCCGGTAAGAAACTCCTCCAGCACATAATCGCCGCCGCCTGGCTTGCTGACAACCGTGGAGACGACCGGATCCGGAGCGACGGGCGCTCCGCCCGGCGGCGGTGGCGTCAGGGCCGACGGGCGCAGGCGCACACTTTCGACGATGGCGTCCCAGACTTCGAAGAACTCGGTTTCGGTCGGGCCGTCGGGGGCGTCGGCCCGTTCGGGAAAGTCCCCCAATGCCGGTGGCTGCCGTGTTGTCCGAAAACTCGTGCCCATGCCCAGATTGATGCCGGGCAGCGGTGACGGCGCTGCGCGCCCGCCGAAATCCCATTCGCCGCCGATGTTGGTTTTGAAGACCTGGGGTTCGACCCCTTCGGTCCCGCCCATGACGTATTCTTCGCCTGTCAGCTCACCGACCCTGCGCTCTTCGGCCCGGTACTCCTTGCGGCCGGCGACGACGCCGGGCTCTGCCAGGATCCGGGCGATCAGGCCCGCGCTTTCCTTGTCCGCCTCGCGGCGCCGTTGGAGCATGGACGGCCCCGGTTCCCACACGGTGGCGTGCCTCACCACCAGCCCGAGGTTGCGGGGCAGGGCAAACCCCCAGCTCACCTCTTCCTGCTCCCCTCTGGCCGGATCGAAATAGCCGTCCACAAAGGCATTGCTCAAGCAGAGGCCGGGACGGGTAGGCACGTCGTCCCCGGCCCGGGCATGCAGCCTCGGAAACAGCCGGGCGATGGCGTTCCTTGCGTTGAGCGCCGGTGCGACCTTGAACAGGGTGCCGTCGCGCCACAGGTAGCCTTCCGCCTGGTGGAAGAGTTTCTGCACGACGGTCTCGTCGTCCTCGGCCAGGCCCTCCACGCGTTCGAACCCGTAGACGAAGAGGGTGCCTCCTTCCGCTGTCGAAAGGCGTTCGGGTGCCTGCAGCCAGGGCCTGCCGTTGTCGTCGGCCTTGGCGGCCTGCACCGCTTGCCAGCGCTGCTCGATCAGTTCGTCGTAGCGGGCCTGGCTGACGTCCGTTTCCACGACAAGCGTCAGGTCGCCCAGGCGGGCGCTGCTGGCGGTGGCGTTCCAGGTCGTTCCCTCCGGCAGGTCGATCAGCAGGCGGCCGATGCAGTGGGTCTGCACGTTCCGGGTCAAGTCGGTCATCACAGGGCTCCGGTCTGTCTGGGAAGGGCGCCAATGGCTCCAGCCAAAGGAAACGCCCCCCAGTATTGAAACGAAAAGGATGGCTTTCGCCAGGCGGCGGGCGGTCATGCCGGCAGCTTCTTGGCGTTGGCGCCGATGCGCAGAACCGAGTACAGCGTCAGGTTCTGCACGTTGCGGTTCTTGTAGGAACCCTGGTGGTCGTAGCCGGTCATGCGCGCCGCGAACACGGCTTTTTCCGCGGCGTCTTCGGCGGCGTGCGCAGGGACGGTGCCGTCGCCGGCCTGGTCCTGATCCTGGATATCGGCACGGTAGCCGTCGCCCCGGCTGTCATGGATGACTGCGCTGCCTTGCCGGTTGATCCAGGATTTTTCCCCGAGGTCGTTGACCATCCATGCGCGGCCCTCATGGGTGTCTCCGGTCAGGCGCAGGGCGATCGCCTGTTCGCGGGAAGGGGCCGGCAGCAGGGTGGGCGGTACGCCTGGGCGCCCGGACGGGATGAAGCCGGGCGTCACCGCCCAGGTGACACGGTGGAACGCCTGATGGCCGGGGTCGGAGCCGTAGTGGACAAAACTGTTCGGGTGGTAGTAATCGCCCAGCGACGCGTGAAAGGCCTTGGCGTGTCCCAGCATCCTTTCGTAGTTGCTCCAGGCGCTGACGAGGGTGGCCTGGGTCGTGTTGCCGGTGGGGTTGATCCAGGCGGCGTTCATCAGCCGCCACCAGGCATTCTGCTTCAGGTAGATCTGGGTGTACGGATCGGTGCCGTTGGGCATCCGGAACAGCTCTTTGCCGTCGCACGTCGCCCTCAGCCAGCCTTCTCCGTAGCGCTGGTTCGGCAGCAGTTCCAGCGGCCCGGCGGCGTTGGCGAAAATGGGCATGATTTTCTTGCCCGTTCCGCCGAGTCCGACGGCGCCTTTGAAGTCCTCCCAGCCGGCGCGCACGCGCCGGTAGGCGGTCGCCGCACCGATGGCGGGCTGGACGCCGTGCACCACCCCCTGGACCAGCTCGGGATTGCGCTTGGCGCACATGCGTGCCACGAGTCCGCCCATCGAATGGGTGACCAGGATCACGCCGTGCTCGCATTTGACGTTCAGTTCCTTGCGGCAGCGCTCAAGGGTCGCCCGGATCTTGCCGGCCAGGTAATCCGCCGCCTGAGCGTTGGAGTTGAGCCAGTTGTAGCCCACCGCGTACACGGGATAGCGGAATTCCGCCGCTGCCTTCAGGGCCTCGGGTTTCAGGGGACTGTAGCCCTTGAGGTCGCCCCAGATCGATGCGGAGTGCGGCACGGCGGCCATCACGCCGGGGTAGGGCTTGCCTTCCGGCGTCTGGATGAAGCGCAGCTGGGCTTCCAGAAAATTCAGGATCGGCCCGTAGGAGTCGAGGGACACTGAACCCCACCCCCGGTTCCTGGCTTCCTGGACGGGCAGGGTATTGACGAATTTGGCCAGCGTTTCCCGGTCGGCGTCCTCCGGGGCCGAAAACGCCCGGGTCTGCTGGGGATCCAGCAACTGTTTGCGCTCAAGCGGCGTCAGGCTGTTGTAGCTCTTCCATCTGGTGAGTCCGGCGATCCAGCCCTTCGGATCGTCGGGAAACCAGGCCCAACGGTTGTCTTCGCCCAGAAGCGTGGCGGCGGGCCCCGTCGACATCAGCGGGCTGCCCATGATCCCGGGCACGAAGATGACGGGAATCGCATGGTCGGGCGGTGCGTTGAGTTCCGCGCGGACGGTGTTGGCGCTGGGGCTCATGGTCACGCGGGCGGTCACGTTGCCGTCCGGCCCGATCTGGGTGGGCACCGGCCTTGTCGGTTCGCTCATTCAGGCTCTCCCTGCCTAGGCATCTGTTCGTTTCCGGTAAGGGACACCGTCACCGGGTGAAGGGAACGCTCGCACCTGATCATTCGGCAGGCCCGAGCAGATGGAACTCATAGCCCTCGGTCGTCAGCCCCTGCTGCAGGGCGGCCCAGCCGTCGCCGTCCGTCACCCCCTCGATCCTGGCGCCGTCCGCCCGCGTCATCGCGTAGCGGTAGTTGGGCAACGGATTGCCGTTGCGCACGACGCGCACCCGCTCATTGAACGGCGTCTGCTCCCAGGTGTTGAAGGTGGTGGACGCATGGGCCGGGCCGACTAGGCTGTGCTTGGCGGCCTTGACGGTGAAGTTGCCGGGCATGCCCAGTTCGATGTTGCCGCCCTTGAGCGTGAGGTAGGCGCCGGCGCAGGTCAGCGTGATGTGCTCTTTGGCGCTGACGACCACATGCTGGTTGCTGGCGCTGATCTCGACGCTCTGGTCGGCCTCCACGCGGATGGTGTCCTGCTGGGCCTGCAGCAGCATCGGCCCTTGATGGGTGATGTGGCGCATTTCGCCGCTTTGCGCGAACAGCCCGAGGTCCGCCCCGGCGTTGATCACGAACTTCTGTCCTGAGGTGAACTGCTGGTTCTGTTGCGCGACCGCATCGATGTGCCCGCCGGCGGCCAGGGTCAGGTTGGCGGGGGAGGCGGCCGCGATGCCCGCCTGACCGCTCAGGGCGAGGGCCGGGTTGCCGCCGTTGGCCTTGCCCGACTCGTCGTTGGCGCCGTGCCCCAGGTCGCGCACCGCTTCGCTGAGGGTCTTCTGTTGCCCGGTGTCATGGTTCACCCCTTGATGCTCCTGGGCGTAGTCGCCCAGTTCCTTCGCCAGTTGCAGCGCCGCTTCCAGCACCTGGACGGCCGTCGCCCGGTGCAGGTGCCCGCCGTTGGCGTTCAGCTGCTCTTCGGTGCTCAGCAGCAGGCCCTTGGCGGCGCGCAGGGCGCCGTGCTCGTCGGTGCGCAGTTCGAAGCCTTCTCCGCGCGGCTCTCCGCCCTTCGGACGCGGATGGGTCAGGTAACCCAGGTGCAACGCGGTGCTGCCGTGATCGCTCATCAAGGCGGCGCTGATCTGCTTGGTGGTGTCGTCGATCCGCAGCTCGTTCGCGCGGTTGCCCTTGTACTCCTTGCTCTTGATGGTGCTGAGGATCTTGTGGTCGGGCAGCCGGTAGGGCGGCGCGTTGGTCGCGCGGTAGGTTCGCCCCGTCACGATCGGTTGATCGCAGTCACCGTCGAGGTAGTCGACGATCACTTCCTGTCCGATGCGCGGAATCGCCATGTGGCCCCAATCGGCGCCGGCCCAGTTCTGCGAGACCCTGATCCAGCAGGTGCTGAACTCATCGTTCTCGCCTTCCCGGTCCCAGGGGAACTGGACTTTCACCCGTCCCCATTCGTCGCAATGGATTTCCTCTCCCTCGGGACCGACCACGTTCGCGACCTGCGGGCCGTCGATCCGGGGTTTGGGCATCGGCTCGGGTCGCCACTCCGTTTCTTCCCGGACGATCTCGGCGGTGTAGTCGTAGCTGACGCCCATTTGCGCATCGGCCGACTCTTCCTGCTGGCTGGCGTGCTGCACGCCTTTGTGGGTGACCCTGACCGTCCGCCACCAGCGGTTGAACTGTGCGCCGGGATGTTCGGCGAGTTCGAAGGAGAAACCCGGCATCAGGCGCGGGTCGTCGCCTTCCACAATGGCGAGGTGGGCGTCGCGGCGATGGCCGCGAAGGCGGGTTTCGGTAAAGGCCTTGCCGACGGAGCTGACCTTGTAGCGCCCCGGGTAGTCGTAGCGCTCATAGCCTTGGTCCGTGCGCTGCAGCCCGTCGCCGACGAGATTGTTTTCCTGGTCGTACATCGGGCGTTTGAAGGTGTAGTCCCGTTGGGTCTGTTCGGTCGTGCGGATGCTTTCGGTATAGGTGAAGGTGTAGATGCCCGGGTGTTCGGCATCCGCGACCGGCTGCGGCGAGTAGCGCACCGGCCCGCCCGGGATGCGTTCCTGGACATACAGCTTGTCGGCGTGGATGAGGGTGTGCGTGCTTTCGTCGAACTTGAAGTAGTAGAAGAGGCCTTCCTCGGCCGAGAGCCGGTCGAAGAAGTAGAGATCCGTGTCGCCGGCCTGAACGCAGTATTCGCGGGGCAAGTGCTCTACGTTGATGTTTTGCTCATGGTTCATGATCCCGTGCTCGGTCAGCACGGACTTGAGGATCTCCGGCACGGTCTTCTGCTGGTAGATCCGCCAGTCGGAGTTCAGCGCCAGGCGGGCCAGTTGCGGTTCGATGACCGCCCGGTAGCGGGTGCGGCGGAAGCCGGTCTTGCTCTGGGTGAAGCTCGAGACCAGGCCGTGTACGTAACGCACCGCCGTGGCGCCTTGCCAGATCGTGAGCAGCGCCGGGTGATCGAGCACCTGGCCGAAGTCGATGGCGCTGTTGTAGCTGGCGAGCTCCACCGTCAGGCGGAAAGGTTCGCAGAGGGCCTCCTCCAGCGTGAACTCGACAACCTCGAACTCCAGTTGGCCGGACAGCACCGAGAAGGTGAACCGCAAATCCCTTTGACGCATTCGACTGCTCCCTGATTGAAAACGTGGCGGCACCCGCGTTCGACGGTGCAGGTCCCTGCGCCCGTCGGGCCGATCCCTGCGAAATCCCTTCAGTCGGGCACGCCCCGGCCTTCAAGGCCGGGGCGGATTGACGGCCGGGCGTCCTCAGACGACCGGAGCGCGCCAGTCATCGGAGCCGGAAGTGCCGGACACTTCGTGGGTCCAGGTGATCTTGCGGTAGGTCATCTCGATGTCCTCCAGGTGGGTGAAGCACGCGGTGGCCGGATCCTGGCAGTTGTGCATGTAGTCCTTGGCGGACACGAGGATCGCGTCTTCCAGCACGGTGGTGTAGTAGTGCTCCTGGGTGCCTTGGGCCGAGGTGCGGAACCATTTGATCTCGACTTTGCTCAGGCGCTCGCCGGACGTGAGGGCCGCTTGCAGCAGGGGCGAGGACTTGTCGAACACCTTGGTGATTTTCACCGGCTTGTGAACGCGCTGGCCGGTCGGCTGGCCGGACTGCGGGTCGCGCGGGATGATCACGTCGTGGTGGAACGCCTGCACCATCACTTCGTCTTCGTGGCCTTCCTGGAAGGTGTTGCCCACGGAGTCGGAGGTGAATGCGCCAGCGGTGATCAGGCCTTGCTTTTCGCCGGTGATGGACATGTACGCGGGGGTTGCCATGGGGAAGCTCTCCTTGCTCGAAAAGGCAGAACCGGACGGCGTGATTGCCGGCCGGCGCGTCTGTGCAGGCATCAACTTCCATGCCAGCCGACATAAAGCCGCCAGTAATCAAAACCTTATGCAGCGTGAGCGGGATCTGTGCGTCCTTGCGCCTGCCGGAACCCGCTCAAAGTGCGCAAGAAGTTGCGCAGTGGTGCGCAAGAAGTTGCGCACTTGGCCGCAGCCAGCGGTGGGCGGGGTTTGCGGCGGTGACGGCGGGCCATTTCCGGATTCGACTGCGCAAAAAGTTGCGCAGCAAGGCAGGTGGCCACTCCCGGTAGGGGCATGCACGACGGGAATGGCCGATCCATCGCCCCTTTTTGCCGCTACGCCACTGGTGCGCCGCCCCCCGCTTGCCGGAAAGTCGGCTGCCGGGCCTGTACCGATTCAGCGCCGGCAGGCCTGAGCGCGGCAAAGCGTCTTATAAATGAAACACCGCCCTCAGCTATACTCCCCCGCATTTCGACCAAGGCACGAGGAATCACTGTGAAGAACTGGACGTTGCGCCAACGCATTTTGGCGAGCTTTGCGGTGATTATCGCCATCATGCTGCTCATGGTGGTCGTCTCGTACTCGCGCCTGCTGAAGATCGAGGCCAGCGAGAACAGCGTGCGCGACGACGCGATTCCCGGCGTCTACTACAGCTCGATGATCCGCGGCGCCTGGGTCGACAGTTACCTGCAGACCCAGGAACTGCTGGGCCTCAAGGAAGGCGAGGGGGTCAGCGCCGAAGACGCGGCGGACTACAAGTCGTTCGAGGCCCGCCTGCAGGAGCAGATGACCAACTACCGCAACACCGTGACCACCGACGAAGACCGGATCGAGTTCACCGCCTTCGAGAAGGATCACGACAACTACATGAAGATCCAGGACGCCGTGCTGGATCTGCACAAACGCAACCTCGAAGCCGAGGCGATCAAGCTGTTCAACGAGAAGCTGACCCCGGCGTGGGTCGGCGGGCGCATGAAGCTCAACGACATCATCGGCGAGAACAAGAAAGTCGCCGACCAGGCCATGAACAACATCGACGACGCGGTGGCGGCGGCCAAGGTCAGCATGTTCGTCTCGCTGCTGGTGGCGGTGCTGGCCGCCGGCCTGTGCGGCCTGTTGCTGATGCGCGCGATCATGGCGCCGATGAACCGCATCGTGGACATCCTCGAGATCATGCGCACCGGCGATCTGAGCACCCGCCTGAACCTGGACCGCAAGGACGAGTTCGGCGCGGTGGAGACCGGCTTCAACGACATGATGACCGAGCTCACCGCGCTGGTGTCCCAGGCCCAGCGCTCGTCGGTGCAGGTCACCACCTCGGTGACCGAGATCGCGGCGACCTCCAAGCAGCAGCAGGCCACCGCCACCGAAACCGCCGCCACCACCACCGAGATCGGCGCGACCTCCCGGGAGATCGCCGCCACCTCGCGCGACCTGGTGCGCACCATGACCGAAGTCTCCACCGCCGCCGACCAGGCCTCGGTGCTGGCCGGTTCCGGCCAGCAGGGCCTGGCGCGCATGGAAGACACCATGCATTCGGTGATGGGCGCGGCGGACCTGGTCAACGCCAAGCTTGCGATCCTCAACGAGAAGGCCGGCAACATCAACCAGGTGGTGGTGACCATCGTCAAGGTCGCCGACCAGACCAACCTGCTGTCCCTCAACGCGGCCATCGAGGCCGAGAAGGCCGGCGAGTACGGCCGCGGCTTCTCGGTGGTCGCCACCGAAGTGCGGCGCCTGGCCGACCAGACCGCCGTCGCCACCTACGACATCGAACAGATGGTGCGCGAGATCCAGTCGGCGGTGTCCGCCGGGGTGATGGGCATGGACAAGTTCTCTGAGGAAGTGCGCCGGGGCATGGCCGAGGTGCAGCAGGTCGGCGAGCAGCTGTCGCAGATCATCCATCAGGTGCAGGCGCTGGCGCCGCGGGTGCTGATGGTCAACGAAGGCATGCAGGCCCAGGCCACCGGCGCCGAACAGATCAACCACGCGCTGGTGCAGTTGGGCGACGCCAGCAGCCAGACCGTCGAGTCGTTGCGCCAGGCCAGTTTCGCCATCGACGAACTGAGCCAGGTGGCCGTGGGCCTGCGCGGCGGCGTTTCGCGATTCAAAGTCTGATGAGCGAAATCACCGCCAAACGCAGCGTCGCGCCGGTGACGAGGCAGGCGCTGTTCCTGCTGTTCCGCATCGGCGACGAACGCTACGCCCTGCGCGCCACCGAAGTGGCGGAGGTGCTCCCGCGCCTGCCGCTGAAGCCGATCGCCCGGGCCCCGCACTGGGTGGCCGGGGTGTTCGCCTACCGCGGCGTCGTGGTGCCGGTGATCGACCTCAGCGCCCTCACGTTCGGCCATGCGGCCGAGGCCCGCACCAGCACACGCCTGGTGCTGGTGCATTACCGCCCCGACGAGGAACAGCCGTCGCGCAGTCTCGGGCTGATCCTGGAGCAGGCCACCGACACCCTGCGCTGCAACGCGGACGAGTTCCAGCCGTACGGCCTCGACAACCGCCAGGCGCCGTACCTGGGGCCGGTGCGTGAGGACGCCCAGGGCCTGGTGCAGTGGGTGCGGGTGGACGATCTGCTGGACGACGCCGTCCGTGCGCTGCTGTTTCCGTCGCCGCCGCTGGATCCGGTACGGCTTGAGGAGACCCCATGAGCGGCGATCAGCGCTTCTTCGTCTTTCTCAAGGAACGCATCGGCCTGGACGTGGCGTCGGTGGGGCCGGCCATCATCGAGCGTGCCGTGCGCCAGCGCATCACCCTGTCGCAGTCGGCGACCGCCGAGGAGTACTGGCAGATCCTGCAAGGTTCGCGGGACGAGCAGCAGGCGCTGATCGAAGCGGTGATCGTGCCCGAGACGTGGTTCTTCCGTTACCCGGAATCCTTCGCCACCCTGGGCAAGCTGGCGCGCAAGCGCCTGGGCGAACTGAACGGCATGCGTGCGTTGCGCATCCTCAGCCTGCCCTGTTCGACGGGGGAGGAACCCTATTCGATCGCCATGGCGCTGCTTGACGCGGGGCTCAAGCCCCATCAATTCAAGGTCGACGGCATGGACGTCAGCCCGATGTCGGTGGAGAAGGCCCGGCGGGCGCTGTACGGCAAGAATTCCTTCCGCGGCCAGGACCTGGCGTTCCGCGACCGCCACTTCAGCGCCGAGCAGGACGGCTACCGGGTCAATGACCCGGTCCGCGAGCAGGTGCGCTGGCAGACGGGCAACGTGCTTGACCCGGCGCTGCTGGCCGGCGAGCCGACGTTCGATTTCGTCTTCTGCCGCAACCTGCTGATCTATTTCGACCAACCGACCCAGCGGCTGGTGTTCGAACTGCTCAAGCGCCTGACCCACGTCGACGGCGTGCTGTTCATCGGCCCCGCCGAAGGCAGCCTGCTGGGACGGTTGGGCATGCGTTCGATCGGCATCCCGCAGTCGTTCGCCTTCAGCCGTCAGGACGATCCGCAGCCCGAACCCTTGCCGGCCAAGTTCGCGCACCCGTTGCCTGCGCCTTTGCCGGTGCGCCAGCCGATCCGCAGCGCCCCTGCCGCCCCGGTGCGCCAGCGGCCGTTCGCCCCGGTGACGCCGTTGCCGGTGGCCGGCAAGGGCGTGCCTTCCGATGCGTCGGCCTTGCTGGCGGACATCGCCGGCCTGGCCAATGAAGGCAAGAGCGCCGAAGCCCGCGCCGCGTGCGAGCGCTATCTGCGCACCCACGAGCCCGTGGCCCAGGTGTTCTACTGGCTCGGGTTGCTCAGCGACGTCGCCGGCAATGCCCTCGAAGCCCAGGGCCACTACCGCAAGGCGCTGTACCTCGAACCGCAGCATCCTGAAGCCCTGATGCACCTGGCCGCCCTGCTGCAGGCCCAGGGCGACGGCGCAGGGGCCAGACGATTGCAGGAGCGCGCGGCCCGCAGCGCCCGTTCCGCCGACAGTGAGCGCAAACGATGATCCCGTCCGACACCTTGAACGTCACCCATGAAGACGCCCGGGCCATCGACGATTGCTGGAACCGCATCGGCATCCATGGCGACAAGTCCTGCCCGCTGCTGGATGAGCACATTCATTGCCGCAACTGCTCGGTGTATTCCGCCGCGGCCACGCGCCTGCTCGACCGCTACGCGTTGCAGCAGGACGAGCGCGACCCGGTGGCGACCGCCGTCGAATCCGAACTCAAGACCCGTTCGCTGCTGATGTTCCGCCTCGGCGAGGAATGGCTGGGCCTGGCCACCCGCAGCCTGGTGGAGGTGGCGCCGCTGCAGGCGATCCACTCCCTGCCGCACCAGCGCTCCCGCGCCTTGCTCGGGGTGGCGAACGTGCGCGGGGCGCTGGTGGCGTGCCTGTCTCTGGTCGAACTGCTCGACCTTGAGGCCGGCAACGCCCCGGCCAACGGCGCCCGTGTCATGCCGCGCATGCTGATCATCGCCGCCCAAGGGGGGCCGGTGGTGGTGCCGGTGGATGAGGTGGACGGGATCCACGCCATCGACGAGCGCCTGCTCGAGGCCGCCTCCCGCTCCGGTGCCCAGGCCGGCGCCAAGTACACCCGGGGCGTGTTGCCCTTCAAGGGCCGCAGCCTGCGTTGGCTGGATGAAGAACAGCTGCTGTCCGCCGTGACCCGGAGCCTCACATGACCCCCGAGCAAATGCGCGACGCCTCCTTGCTGGAGCTGTTCAGCCTCGAAGCCGAGGCCCAGACCCAGGTACTCAGCGCCGGGCTGCTGGCGCTGGAGCGCAATCCGACCCAGGCCGACCAGCTGGAGTCGTGCATGCGCGCGGCCCACTCGCTCAAGGGGGCGGCGCGGATCGTCGGCATCGACAGCGGCGTCAGCGTCGCGCACGTGATGGAGGATTGCCTGGTCAGCGCCCAGGAGGGACGGCTGTTCCTGCGTCCCGAACACATCGACGCGCTGCTGCAGGGCACCGACCTGCTGATGCGCATCGCCCATCCGGCCAACGGGCCGCAGCCTGCCGACATCGAAGCCTATGTGGCGTTGATGGGCCGCCTGATCGATCCGGCCGCCGCGCCGGTCGCCCCAAGCCCGCCGCCCATGGCCGGGTTGGCGCTTGAGCCGCCGCCCATGGCCGGGCTGGCGCTTGAGCCGCCGGTTCGGGCGCCGGCAGCGGAACCCGCGCCCGAGCCGCCGGAGCCCGAACCGGCCCCGATCCCTGCGCCGCGCAAGAGCAAGCGCGCGGCCGAAGGCGGCGAGCGGGTGCTGCGGGTCACCGCCGAACGCCTGAACAGCCTGCTCGACCTGTCGAGCAAGTCCCTGGTGGAGACCCAGCGCCTGAAGCCGCACCTGGCCACCATGCAGCGCCTCAAGCGCATGCAGAACAACGGTTTGCGGGCGCTGGAGAGCCTCAACGTCCACCTCAAGGAACATGCGCTGAGCCTGGAGGCCCAGGAGGCGCTTGAGGATGCGCGGCGCCTGCTGGCCGAGTCCCAGCAGTTGCTGGCGGAGAAGAACGCCGAGCTCGACGAGTTCGCTTGGCAGGCCAGCCAGCGCGCCCAGGTCTTGTACGACACGGCGCTGGCCTGCCGCATGCGGCCGTTCGCCGACGTGCTGTCCGGGCAGGTGCGGATGGTGCGCGACCTGGGCCGCAGCCTCGGCAAGCAGGTGCGGCTGGAGATCGAGGGCGAGAAGACCCAGGTCGACCGCGACGTGCTGGAAAAGCTTGAGGCGCCGCTGACCCACCTGCTGCGCAACGCCGTCGACCACGGCATCGAGACCCCGGCGCAGCGCCTGTTGGCGGGCAAGCCGGAAGAGGGCCTGATCCGTCTGCGCGCCTCGCACCAGGCCGGGCTGCTGGTGCTGGAACTGAGCGACGACGGCAACGGCGTGGATCTGGACAAGGTGCGCCGCAGCATCGTCGAGCGCCAGCTGTCGCCGGCCGAGACCGCCGCCCAGTTGAGCGAAGAGGAACTGCTGACGTTCCTGTTCCTGCCGGGGTTCAGTCTGCGGGACACCGTCACCGAGGTCTCCGGCCGTGGCGTCGGCCTCGACGCGGTGCAGCACATGGTGCGCCAGTTGCGCGGCGCCGTGGTGCTGGAGCAGGTGGCGGGCGAGGGCAGCCGCTTCCATCTGGAGGTGCCGCTGACCCTGTCGGTGGTGCGCAGCCTGGTGGTGGAGGTCGGCGATGAGGCCTACGCCTTTCCGCTGGCGCACATCGAACGCATGTGCGACCTGGCGCCGGAGGACATCGTGCAGGTCGAGGGCCGCCAGCATTTCTGGCACGAAGGCCGCCATGTCGGGCTGGTCGCCGCCAGCCAGTTGCTGCAGCGTCCGGCCAGCCAGAACAGCGGCGACACCCTCAAGGTCGTGGTGATCCGCGAGCGCGACACCATCTACGGCGTGGCGGTGGAACGCTTCATCGGCGAGCGCACGCTGGTGGTGCTGCCGCTGGACGAACGTCTGGGCAAGGTGCAGGACATCTCGTCCGGGGCCTTGCTCGACGACGGTTCGGTGGTGCTGATCGTCGATGTCGAGGACATGCTGCGGTCGGTGGACAAACTGCTCAACACCGGGCGCCTGGAGCGCATCGCCCGCCACGGCGGCCAGGCGGCGGAAGCGGCGCGCAAGCGCATTCTGGTGGTCGACGACTCGCTGACGGTGCGCGAGCTGCAGCGCAAGCTTTTGCTCAACCGCGGCTACGACGTGGCGGTGGCGGTCGACGGCATGGACGGCTGGAACGCCCTGCGCTCCGAAGACTTCGACCTGCTGATCACCGACATCGACATGCCGCGCATGGACGGCATCGAGCTGGTCACCTTGCTGCGGCGCGACAACCGCCTGCAATCGCTGCCGGTGATGGTGGTGTCCTACAAGGACCGCGAAGAGGACCGGCGCCGTGGACTGGACGCCGGCGCCGACTATTATCTGGCCAAGGCCAGTTTTCATGACGACGCCCTGCTCGATGCGGTGGTCGAACTCATCGGAGGGGCGCGGGCATGAGGATCGCAATCGTCAACGACATGCCCCTGGCGGTGGAGGCCCTGCGCCGGGCGCTGGCGTTCGAGCCGGCGCACCAGGTGCTGTGGGTCGCCGGCAACGGCGCCGAGGCGGTGCGGCTGTGCGCGGAAAACACCCCGGACCTGATCCTGATGGACCTGATCATGCCGGTGATGGACGGCGTCGAGGCCACCCGCCGGATCATGGCCGAAACCCCGTGCGCCATCGTCATCGTCACGGTCGACCGCCAGCAGAACGTGCATCGGGTGTTCGAGGCCATGGGCCACGGCGCGCTGGATGTGGTCGACACCCCGGCCCTCGGCGCCGGCAACGCCCAGGAGGCGGCGGCGCCGCTGCTGCGCAAGATCCTCAACATCGGTTGGCTGATCGGCGAACGGACCGCCCGCTCGCGCCCGGCGCAGGCGCCCCAGCGCAGCTCGGCGTCGCGCAAGCGGCTGGTGGCCATCGGTTCGTCCGCCGGCGGGCCGGCGGCGCTGGAAGTCCTGCTCAAGGGCCTGCCGCGCAACTTTTCCGCCGCCATCGTGCTGGTGCAGCATGTCGATCAGGTGTTCGCCGCCGGCATGGCCGAATGGCTGGCGAGCGCCAGCGGCCTGGATGTGCGCCTGGCCCGCGAGGGCGAGCCGCCGCAGGCCGGCGCGGTGCTGCTGGCCGGCACCAATCACCACATCCGCCTGCTGAAGAACGGCACCCTGGCCTACACCGCGGAGCCGGTCAACGAGATCTACCGGCCCTCGATCGACGTATTCTTCGAGAGCGTGGCCAACTTCTGGAACGGTGACGCCGTCGGGGTTTTATTGACCGGGATGGGACGCGACGGGGCCCAAGGGCTTAAGCTCATGCGTCAGCAGGGGTATTTGACCATCGCCCAGGATCAGCAAAGCAGTGCGGTGTACGGCATGCCCAAGGCCGCGGCGGCGATCGACGCGGCCGTGGAAATCCGTCCGCTGGAAAAGATAGCGCCACGGTTGCTGGAGATTTTTCCCAAATGAATCCATGTTTCAGCAATCCCGGCTCCCGCAGTATTCAGGTGACCGCCCATGAATGACTTACAGATCGATGACATCAAGACCGACGAGAACGCCGCCATGGTGTTGTTGGTGGACGATCAGGCGATGATCGGCGAAGCCGTGCGCCGCGGGCTGTCGAACGAAGAGAACATCGACTTCCACTTCTGCTCCGACCCGCACCAGGCGGTGGCCCATGCGGTGCGGATCAAGCCGACGGTGATCCTCCAGGACCTGGTGATGCCCGGCCTCGACGGCCTGACCCTGGTGCGCGAATACCGCAACCACCCGGCGACCAAGGACATCCCGATCATCGTCCTGTCGACCAAGGAAGACCCGCTGATCAAGAGCGCGGCGTTCTCGGCCGGGGCCAACGACTATCTGGTGAAACTGCCGGACAACATCGAACTGGTGGCGCGCATCCGCTACCACTCGCGTTCCTACATGACCCTGCTGCAGCGCGACGCGGCCTACCGCGCCCTGCGGGTCAGCCAGCAGCAGCTGCTCGACACCAACCTGGTGCTGCAGCGGCTGATGAACTCCGACGGCCTGACCGGGCTGTCCAACCGCCGGCACTTCGACGAATACCTGGAGCTGGAATGGCGCCGCTGCCTGCGCGACCAGAGCCAGCTGTCGCTGCTGATGATCGACGTCGATTACTTCAAGTCCTACAACGACACCTTCGGCCACGTCGAAGGCGACGAAGCCCTGCGCAAGGTCGCCACGGCGATCCGCGAAGCCAGCGCGCGGCCGTCGGACCTGCCGGCGCGCTACGGCGGCGAGGAATTCGCCCTGGTGCTGCCCAACACTTCGCCGGGCGGTGCGCGGCTGGTGGCGGAAAAGCTGCGCCAGACCGTCGCGGCCCTGAAGATCCCGCACATCGCGCCGACCGAAGGGTCGAGCCTGACCATCAGCATCGGCCTGGCGACGATGGTGCCGGAGGCGGGCAGCGACTGCCGGCTGCTGATCTCGGCGGCGGACCGGGGCCTTTACCAGGCCAAGAACAACGGGCGCAACCAGGTGGGCATCGAGTAATCCCTGCCAGCCGGCATCGTCAGCAGGCTGGCTCCCCCAGGCATTTCGGCCGGAGGCGGAGTCTGCGGTCACTGCGCCGCACTGTGGGAGCGAGCCTGCTCGCGATGGCGGCGCATCGGTCACCGTGGTGCCGACTGCACACCGCTTCCGGGTTGCGCAGGCCGCTGTCAAGCGAATTGAGGTTACAGCCGCCGGACGGGCTGCCGTGCCAGCCCGATTACGTTATACTCGCCGGCTTTCAAAAGTTCGCCAACGAGTGCTGCCTGCCATGGAAATCAACCCGATCCTGAACACTATCAAGGACCTGTCCGAGCGCTCCGAAACCATTCGGGGGTATCTTTGACTACGATCAAAAGCATGAGCGTCTGACCGAGGTCAACCGCGAGCTTGAAGATCCGAGCGTCTGGAACAAGCCTGAATACGCCCAGGAGCTGGGCCGCGAGCGCGCCGCCCTGGCGCAGATCGTCGAGACCCTCGACGAATTGAGCGGCGGTCTGGCCGATTGCCGCGACCTGCTGGAGATGGCCGTCGAAGAGAACGACGAAGGCGCGGTCGGTGACGTGGTCGCCGAGCTGGAACGCCTTGAGGAAAACCTCGCCAAGCTCGAATTCCGTCGCATGTTCAGCAACGAAATGGACCCGAACAACGCCTACCTGGATATCCAGGCCGGTTCCGGCGGCACCGAAGCCCAGGACTGGGCCAATATCCTGCTGCGCATGTACCTGCGCTGGGCCGACAAGCGCGGTTTCGACGCGACCATCATGGAACTGTCCGCCGGCGAAGTCGCCGGGATCAAGGGCGCCACCGTGCACATCAAGGGCGAGTACGCCTTTGGCTGGCTGCGGACCGAGATCGGCGTGCACCGCCTGGTGCGCAAGAGCCCGTTCGACTCCGGCGCCCGTCGCCACACCTCGTTCTCGGCGGTGTTCGTGTCCCCCGAGATCGACGACCGCGTCGAGATCGACATCAACCCGTCGGATCTGCGCATCGACACCTACCGTTCTTCCGGTGCCGGTGGTCAGCACGTAAACACCACGGATTCCGCGGTACGTATCACCCACGTCCCGACCAACACCGTGGTCAGTTGCCAGAACGAACGTTCCCAGCACGCCAACAAGGACACCGCCATGAAAATGCTGCGGGCCAAGTTGTACGAGCTGGAAATGCAGAAACGCAACGCCGCCTCCCAGGCGCTGGAAGACAGCAAGTCCGATATCGGCTGGGGTCACCAGATCCGTTCGTATGTTCTCGATGACTCGCGCATCAAGGATCTGCGTACCGGCGTCGAGCGCAGCGATTGCCAGAAAGTCCTGGACGGCGACCTCGACGGTTACCTGGAAGCCAGCCTGAAATCGGGGCTGTAAAAGACGCAATACAGGATCGACCGATTCAATCCGATCCCTGTAGGAGCCAGCGCCCCCTTGCGGGCCTGCTGGCGATCCCCGGGCCGCGAGGCCCGGGGGCAACGAACCTGTGATGGAAAATTTGAAGACATGAGCGACCAACAACCCGATTCGCAAGCCCTGCAACAGGAAGAGAACTCCCTGATCGCCCAGCGCAAGGAAAAGCTTGCCGCCGAGCGCGCCAAGGGCAACGCCTTCCCGAACGACTTCCGCCGCGAAAACTACTGCGATGCCCTGCAGAAGCAGTACGCGGACAAGACCAAGGAAGAGCTGGCAGCGGCAGCAGGTCGCGGCTGCGCACCACTTCCAGCACCCGGTGCCAGTCGTCG
>NZ_JBIVHR010000056.1:0-42183 GCF_044749305.1 Pseudomonas sp. NPDC089534
GCCGCCCGGCTGTACGGCCCCCGGGGGCACTTTGTATTTTTCGTTAGCCTATTGTCCGCCCACTGTTTTTGGGGGGGGGGGGGGGGGGGGGGGGGGGTTGGGGGGGGGGGGGGCCCCCCCCCCCCCCCCCACAACGCTCAGTGGACCCACACCTCCACCCGCCGATTCTTGATCCGCCCCTCATCGGCATTGTTGGCCGCCACCGGCATCAGCGCGCCGAACCCCCGCACTTCGCGCAACGTCACCCCGCCTTTCACCAGTTCCCGCCGCACCGCCATCGCCCGCAGCTTCGACAGCAGGTCGGCCCGCGCCGGATCGTCCTTGGCGTCGCCGAAGCCCACCAGGGTCACCGCGCGGTCGGTCTTGCCGTGGCGTTGCAGGTAGTCCAGCACCCGCGCCAGATCCTGGCGGGCCTTGTTGTCCAGGCTGGCGCTGCCTTCTTCGAAACGGAAGTTCACCGTCAGGCGTTGGGCGTGGCGGCTGAGGGATTGATAACCCTCGGGCATCAACGCGTTCGGGGAGACGGCGATGGGATGGATGGTCTGGGCGATGAAGCCGTTGGCCGCCACGATCGCCTGGCCCTGGGGGCTTTGCGCGAACGCCGCCAATGCCTTGGCCCAAGGGTTCTGGCTGACGGGCGGCAAATAGAAGAACAGGCGTCGGGACAGCGGGTAGTCCTCGGTGGCGATCAGGCCCGGCAGCGGCGGCATGGCCTGGGACTGGCCGTCGATGATCGCCACCGCTTTGGCCTGGCGGATGTAAGGCAAGCCGATGAAGCCGATGGCCTGCAGGTCGGCGCTCACCGCGTCGGACAACTGCTCGCTGGACTCGAAACGCTTGGCCGCGCTGCTCAAGGTCTTGCCGCGCCCGCTGAGCACCAGTTCCTTGAAGGTGTCCCAGGTGCCGGACTGATCATCCCGCGCATACAGGTGGATCGGCCCGCCGCTGGCGCCGACGGCTTCCCAGGTCTTAGCCTCGCCGCTGAAGATTCGGGCCAGTTGTTCGGTGTCCAGTTGCCGCACGGGGTTGTCGGGGTGAAGGATGATCGCCAGGCCGTCGATGGCGATCACCTGTTCGGCGGCGGGGCTTTTCAGGTCGCCGAGCGCTTGCAGGGCAACCAGCTCGCTGTCCTTGACCGGGCGCGACGACGCCGCGAGGTCGGCGCCGGCGCTCTTGAGCGCGGTGAAGCCGGTGCTGGAGCCGTGGGCGGCGATCTCCACCACCACGCGCTGGCCTTGGTCGGTCTGGCCGACGATGCGTTGTTCGTTGGCGGTGTCCGGGTCTTCGTGGTGGATCTTGAGCAGGCCTTGCTCCTGCAACAGCCCTTCGACCAGCGCAGGCCCCAGCGCCGCGCCGATGGTGTTGGAGCCCTGGATGCGCAGCGCCGGGCCGTGTTCCGGGATCGGCAAGCCGTCGGCGCAGGCCATCGCCGGCAGCCAGGCGCCCAGCACAAGGATCAACAGAACACGCAGGGTCATGCCGGCACCGTTTGCGGCCAAGGGGATTGCCGGGGAGATTAAGTCAGAACGGTTTCGGAAAAATGACAGCGGTTCCCGCAGGATCTGCGTTCACCGCACAACCTGTGGGAGCGAGCCTGCTCGCGATGGGGCCGTTTCGGTCACCGTTGCGGCGACGGGGTGGACGCTATCGCCACCCGGAGCAGGCCCGCTCCCACAGGTGGGGATCAGCTCAGCTCAAGCCAGATCGGCGCGTGGTCCGACGGTTTTTCCATGCCGCGCAGCTCATAGTCCACGCCCGCCGCCTTCACCCGCGGCAGCAAGGCCTGGGAGGTGAGGATCAGGTCGATGCGCAGCCCGCGCTTGGGTTCGTCCTCGAACCCGCGGCTGCGGTAGTCGAACCAGCTGAAGGTGTCGGCCACGTCCGGGTTCAGGTGCCGGAAACTGTCGGTCAGGCCCCAGTTCTTCAGGCGCGCCATCCATTCGCGTTCCTCCGGCAGGAAGCTGCATTTGCCGGTCTTCAGCCAGCGCTTCATGTTGTCCGGGCCGATGCCGATGTCGCAGTCCTCCGGGGAAATGTTCACGTCGCCCATCACCACCAGCGCCTGATCGTTCTTGAATTCGCTTTCCAGCAGCTGTTGCAGGTCGCTGTAGAAGCGCTGCTTGGCCGGGAACTTGGTCGGGTGGTCGCGGCTTTCGCCCTGGGGGAAGTAGCCGTTCATGATGGTGACCGGCGTGCCGTCGGCATCGGCGAAGGTGCCCCAGATGAAGCGGCGCTGGGCGTCTTCCTCGTCGGTGGCGAAGCCCTTGTGCACGGCGATGGGCGCCTGGCGCGAGAGCAGGGCGACGCCGTAGTGGCCTTTCTGACCGTGGAAATGCACGTGGTAGCCCAGGGCGCGGATCTCTTCCAGCGGGAACTGGTCGTCGTGCACCTTGGTTTCCTGCAGGCCGATGACGTCCGGCTGATGTTTCTCGATCAGCGCCGCCAACTGATGCGGACGGGCGCGCAGTCCGTTGATGTTGAAGGAAACAATCTTCATGGTCGGCAGTCCTGGCAAAAGGGCGATGCTAGCTGACATGTGGGATGGGGGCCAGTGCGGGGTAGGGGGATTCGCGGTGTTCCGTCAGATGTGCGTTGTCCTGGGGTGGTCTATACCTTTTGGGAACTGCGCCGCCACCGGCAGGTTCGTACCAACAAGAGCGCCGCCGCAGCTGCGCCACCGGGGAGAATCACCGCCATGCCTGAAACCTCGACCGCCATCGCCGACATCCACATGCTCGACCGCGGCTATTCCCGCGAGGCGCGGTCGCTGCTGTACCAGGCCTACCGCCACGAACCGACGTTCGCCTACCTGTTCGAGGCCGAGCGTCCGGGCTATGAGCAGCGGGTGCGGGCCACGGTGCGCGAACTGGTCAAGCAGCATTTCGCCCAGGAGCTGCCGGCCATCGGCCTGCTGGTCAACGACCGTCTGATCGGCATCGCCCTGATCGCACCGCCGCAGCGGCGGCTGGGCGTCACCGAGAGCTGGGCCTGGCGCCTGCGCATGGTGCTGAGCACCGGTCTGCGCTGCACCCGGCGCTACCTGGAATACCACGCCGCCGTGGCGGCCTGCGTGCCCGGCGAGGCGGTGCATGTGCTGCCGCTGCTGGGCATTCATCCGCAGTTCCAGGGCAAGCACTTCGGTGAGCAACTGCTGCAGGCGGTGCATAACTGGTGCGCGGTCGATGAGCACTCCCGCGGCGTGGTGCTCGACAGCGGCAACCCGCGCTATCTGGCGTTCTACCAGCGCCAGGGCTATGAGGAGATCGGCGAGGTGGCGGTCGGGCCGGTGCGCGAGCATGTGTTTTTCCACGCCAATCCGCAGGTGTTACATACTGCAACGGCTTGAGGGTCGAACTTTCCGCGCCCCCCGAGGCTCTATCACGCTCCCGAGCTCGTGATAGCATCCGCGCCTATGAAGTTTCCAGGAAGATTTACCGGTGGCGCGCTCCTGCTGTTAACCAGCTGCGCGGCGCTGGCGCAAAGTGAATTGGATGTGCGGGTCAAACCGTCCAACGATGAACTCAAGGCCAATATAGAGGGCTATATCGGCAGCCTCGGCGACCGTGACGAAGAAGCCTTGCTGCGCTTCAGTCGCGGCGCCGAAGAGCAGGCGCGCAAGGCCGCCCAGGCCTTGGGCTATTACCAGCCGCAGATCGACAGCGAAGTGAAGGGCGGCGACAAGCCGCGCCTGGTGCTCAAGGTCGATCCGGGCGAGCCGGTCCGCCTGCGCAACGTCACCGTGCGCATCGACGGCCCGGCCGCTTCGCTCAAAGCGTTCCGCGTACCGAAGAGCGACGTGCTCAAGCCCGGGGCGGTGCTCAACCATGGCCGCTACGAGGACGCCAAGCGGCTGATCCAGAACCAGGCCTCGCGCTACGGTTTCTTCAGCGGCCGCTTCACGAGTCAGAAGCTGTCGGTCGATCCCCGCGCCGGCGTCGCCGATGTCGAGCTGATCTACGACAGCGGCCCGCGCTATGCGCTGGGCCCGGTCAAGTTCGAGGGCGACACGCCGTTCGACGAAGACCTGCTGCAACGCATGGTGCCGTTCAAGGCCGGCGAACCCTACGACTCCGAGCTGATCGCCGAACTCAACCGGGCCCTGCAATCGAGCGGCTATTTCGAAGGCGTGCGCGTCGATGCCGCGCCGACGGCGGCCCAGAACGATGTGATCCCGGTGGAGGTCAAGCTCGACACGCGCAAGCCGCGCACCATGGGGCTGGGCCTGGGCTACTCCACCGACGTCGGCCCGCGGGTCAAGGCCAACTGGACGCGCCATTGGGTCAACCCGCAGGGCGACAGCTACGGCTGGGAGGCCGAACTGTCGGCGCCCCGGCAGAACGTCGGGCTGTTCTACGACATCCCGCTGGACCCGCCTTTGACCGACAAGCTGCGCTGGGCCGGCGGCTATCAATATGAAGACATCGACGGCTCCGACACCCTGAGCAAGCTGCTCACCTTCGGCCCGGAATGGCACAGCAAGCTGCCCAGCGGCTGGCAACGGGTGATCTCGCTGAAATGGCAGCGCGAGGAATACCAGCTCGGCGACGACTCCGGCCTCAGCAACCTGCTGATGCCCGGCATCAGCTATTCGTACCTCAAGAGCGACAACCGCATCGACCCGCACAACGGCTATCGCCTGGCGTTCGAGAGCAAAGTCGCGAAGGAAGGGCTGGGCTCGGACAACAACCTGTTGTACGGCACGGCCCTGGTCAAAGGCCTGACCACCGTGTTCGACAAGCACCGTTTCCTTGGGCGGGTGCAGGTCGGCGGCAGCGCCACCAACGGCTACAAGTCGGTGCCGCCGTCGCTGCGGTTCTTCGCCGGCGGCGACCAGAGCGTGCGCGGCTACGATTACCAGAGCCTGTCCCCGGAAAATGCCGAAGGCGACCGCATCGGCGGCCGCTACATGGTGGCCGGCAGCGTCGAGTACCAATACTCGATCGCCGAAAAGTGGCGGGTGGCGACCTTCGTCGATCAGGGCAACTCGTTCAACAAGCTCGAACTGCCGAATCTCAAGACCGGGGTCGGCATCGGGGTGCGCTGGGTGTCGCCGGTGGGGCCGATCCGCCTCGACCTGGCCCACGCGATGGACGACGACGGCGGCATCCGGCTGCACTTTTCCATGGGGCCTGAGCTGTGAGGCGTGCGTTGAAGATTTCGCTGCTGGCGCCTGGGGCGCTGGCGCTTTTGGTGGTGTCGGGCGCCGGGCTGGTGCTCGGCACCGAGGCCGGCAGCCGCTGGGCCCTGGGCTTCGTGCCGGGCCTGACCGTGGAGAACTTCCAGGGCCGGCTCGGCGGCCAGTGGAGCGCCGATCACCTGCTGTGGCAGCAGGACGGCAACCGGGTCGAGCTGGACCGGCCGGTGTTCGAATGGTCGCCGCTGTGCCTGGCCCGCATGACCCTGTGCATCGAACAGCTCAAGGCCGGGCAGGTCAGCCTGCACTTCGCGCCGAGCGCGGAGCCCAGCGAAAGCGGCCCGATCAAGCTGCCGGATCTGCAATTGCCCGTGGTCATCGAACTGGGCGACGTGCAGGTCGGCAGTCTGCTGCTCGACGGCAACGAACAGCTCAAGGATCTGCAACTGGCCGTGCACTGGACCGCCAAGGGCATGCAGATCGACAACGTGCAATTGCAGCGCGACGACCTGAGCCTGAAGCTGGCCGGCCTGCTGCAGCCGACCGGCGACTGGCCGCTGACCGTCGAAGGCCAGCTGACGCTGCCGGCGCCGGGCACCGAGCCGTGGACGCTGGCGCTGAAGGTCGACGGTGACTTGCTCAAGACCCTCAACCTGCACGCCGACAGCCACGGCTACCTCGACGGCCAGTTGAGCGGCGAACTGCAACCGCTGGCGGAACACCTGCCGGCCAAGGTGCGCATCACCAGCGACGCCTTCAAGCCGAGCGCCGATCTGCCGGACACCCTGCGATTCAACCAACTGCTGCTGACCGGCGAAGGCGACCTGAAAAACGGCTACCGCCTGCAAGGCAGCGCCACGCTGCCCGCCGAACAAGGTCCGGTGGCGCTGGCGCTGCAAGGCCAGGTCGACGCCGACGGCGCGCAGATCGCCGGCCTCGACCTGAACGCCAACGACCAGCAAAGCCTCAAGCTCACCGGCCATGTCGACTGGAGCAAGGGCTTGAGCGCCCAGGCCAATATCGACTGGCGGGACTTCCCGTGGCATCGGCTCTATCCGGAGATCGACGAGCCGCAAGTCGCCTTGCGCACCTTCACCGGCGAGGTCTCCTACACCGACGGCCAGTACCTCGGCAATTTCGCCGCCGCCCTGGACGGCCCGGCGGGGGCGTTCAGCCTGAGCAGCCCGTTCAGCGGCAACCTCAAGCAAGTCTTCCTGCCGCAGTTCAAGCTGGAGGCCGGGCAAGGCAAGGCCGAAGGCCATGTGAACGTGCAGTTCGCCGACGGCATCGCCTGGGACACCGCGCTGGAACTGTCGGCGCTGAACCCGGCGTACTGGCTGGCGGAGCTGCCGGGCACCCTGGCCGGGCCGCTGAAAAGCAAAGGCGAGATGAAAGGCGAACGCCTGAGCCTCAACGCCGACCTCGACCTCAAGGGCAAGCTGCGCGGCCAGCCGGCGGTGCTGCAAGCCAAGGCCGACGGCGCGGGCGAGCAATGGAACCTCAACGCCCTGCAGATCCGCCTCGGCGACAACAGCATCAGCGGCAAGGGCAGCCTGCAGCAGACGCTCACCGGGCAGATCGACATCAAGCTGCAACGCCTGGCCCAGCTCTGGCCGCAACTGCGCGGGCAGGTCAACGGCCGGGTCGATGTGGCCGGCACGCTCAAGGCGCCGCAGGGCAAGCTGGGCCTGCAAGGCTCGCAACTGGCGTTCCAGGACAACCGCCTGCAAAGCCTCAACCTCGACGCGACCCTCGACGCTGCGCAGCGGGCGAAGATCGACCTCAAGGGCAGCGGCATTCAGGCCGGCGACACCTCGCTGGGCACACTGACCGTCAGCGGCCAGGGCGACATCCGCCAGCAGAAGCTCAACCTCGACCTGCTCGGGCCGAAGCTCAAACTGGCCCTGGGCCTGGACGGCAACCTGGACAAGGGCAACTGGCGCGGGCGCCTGGCCAGCGGCGACATCCAGGCCGGCGGCCAGGACTGGAAGCTGCAAGGGCCGGCGAAGCTCGAACGCCTGGCCGACGGCAAAATCAACTTCGGCGCCCATTGCTGGATGTCCGGCAACGCCAGCCTGTGCGGCGAAGACCAGCGGCTGATGCCCGACCCGAAACTGCGCTACCACCTCAAGCAATTCCCGATCGAAAGCCTGGCCCCGTGGCTGCCCAAGGACTTCGCCTGGCAGGGCCGGCTCAACGCCGACCTGCAACTGGACCTGCCGGCCAGCGGCCCCAACGGCCTGATCAGCGTCGACGCCAGCGGCGGCACCTTGCGCGTGCGTGAAAAGGACCAGTGGCTGGACTTCCCGTACCAGACCCTGCGCCTGTCCAGCAAACTCACGCCCAAACGCATCGACACCGACCTCAACTTCGTCGGCGGCAAGCTCGGCGAACTGATGGTGCAGGCCCAGCTCAACCCGCTGCCGAAGAACAAGCCCTTGAGCGGCTCGTTCCGCCTGACCGGGCTGGACCTGTCGGTGGCGCGGCCGTTCGTGCCGATGGTCGAGAAACTCACCGGGCGCCTGAACGGCAGCGGCACGCTGTCCGGCGGCCTATTGGCACCGCAGGTCAACGGCACCGTGCAGTTGAGCGACGGTGAGGTCTCCGGGCCGGAACTGCCGATGGAGTTGCAGGCCCTGCAACTGCAAGCGGTGATCGCCGGGGAAAGCGTGCAACTGAACGGCGGCTGGAAAAGCGGCAAGGCCGGGCAGGGCAGCCTGAACGGCAACGTCGCCTGGGGCCAGGCGCTGGCGGTCGACCTGGCGCTCAAGGGCACGCAGTTGCCGGTCACGGTCGAGCCTTACGCCAAGCTTGAAGTGGCGCCGGACCTGAAGATTTCCATGGCCGGCGACGAACTGGCCATCGCCGGCAAGGTGCTGGTGCCCAAGGGCGAAATCACCGTGCGCGAATTGCCTCCATCGACCGTGAAAGTCTCCGATGACACGGTCATCGTCGGCCAACAGACCGAGGAGGGCAAAACGCCGCTGGCCATGAGGATGGACATCGACGTGATCGTCGGCCAGGACAAGCTCAGTTTCGCCGGGTTCGGCCTCACCGCCAACCTGCAAGGCCAGGTGCACATCGGCGACAACCTCGACACCCGCGGCGAGCTGTGGCTCAACGACGGCCGCTACCGCGCCTACGGCCAGCGCCTCAACGTGCGCCGGGCGCGGCTGCTGTTCGCAGGCCCCATCGACCAGCCGTACCTGGACATCGAAGCGATCCGCCAGACCGACGACGTGATCGCCGGCATCCGCCTGAGCGGCAGCGCCGAGCAGCCGACCACGCAGATCTTCTCGGAACCGGCGATGAGCCAGGAACAGGCGCTGTCCTACCTGGTGCTGGGCCGTCCGCTGAGCAGCAACGGCGAGGACAACAACATGCTCGCCCAGGCGGCGCTGGGGCTGGGGCTGATGGGCAGCTCCGGGGTCACCAGCGGGCTGGCCAAGGACCTGGGGATCCAGGATTTCCAGCTCGACACCCAGGGCAGCGGCAACACCACCAGCGTGGTGGCCAGCGGCAACATTTCCGAGAAGCTCAGCCTGCGCTACGGCGTGGGGGTGTTCGAGCCGGCCAGCACCATCGCCTTGCGCTACAAGCTGAGCAAGAAGGTCTACCTCGAAGCCGCCAGCGGCGTGGCCAGTTCGCTGGACATCTTCTACAAGCGGGATTTCTAGGCCGCTCACTCCGAAACCGAGTCGTTCCCATCGCGGGCAAGCCCGCTCCCACAGGTTCCTGGGTCGTATACACAATTTGTGCACGACGCCGAACCCTGTGGGAGCGGGCTTGCCCGCGATGGCGTCCGCCTGTGCGCAACAAAAGACCCAGTCCAACAGTCAACTAATAACAAAGCAACCTAACGATTGCGTTGACATTCGCTGCCTAAGCAGTAATATCTCGTCACACATTCACTGCCTAGGCAGTTATTAGGTGCGCAAATGAAGCATTTCACCCCCGACGAATTCAAGAACTGCCATCTGGGCCTGCTGCTGGGCCGTGCCGCGTTGCTCAAGGACCGGATCATCGACACCCACATGGAGCCGCACGGCATCACCGCCGCGCAGTTCAAGGTGCTGATCATCGCGGCCCAGTACGGCGTCGATACGCCGGCCGAGCTGTGCCGGCACCTGTCGCTGGACAGCGGTTCGATGACCCGCATGCTCGACCGTCTGGAGCAGAAAGGCTTCCTGATCCGCCAGCGCAGCGAAGACGACCGCCGTCAGGTGCGGCTGAAGCTGACGGAGCAGGGCCAGCAACTGGCCGACCTCCTGCCGCAGATCGGTGCCGACGCCATGAACGAACTGGCCGGGGCGATCACGCCGGACGAGCTGGTGACCCTGCAATACATCCTCAAGAAAATTCTGCTGGCCGCCGGCGACTCGATCACCGTGCTGCGCCTGGGTGAGAAAAATGAGCGGTAAGACCTTGCGCAGCGGCGTGACGCTGCTGCTGTCGGCGATGATCCTCGCCGGCTGCGCCAACTACAGCGGCCTCGAAACCGAAGGCGTGCGCCTCGACGCCAAAAGCCTGAAGGCCGGGCAGTCCCTCGACGGCGTGACCCTGTCGTCCGCCGCCTGGCCGAAAAGCGACTGGTGGACCAGCCTCGGCGATCCGCAACTCGACGGCCTGATCCGCGAGGCCCTGCGCGACAGCCCGGACATGCAGATCGCCGAAGCCCGCGCCCACCAGGCCAACGCCGCTGCCTCCGCCGCCGACGCCGAACGCTACCCGACCCTCGACGCCAGCGCCGGCATCAGCCGTTCGCGCCTGGCCCGTGACCAGGATCCGCGGGGGCAGGGCGGGGCGTACTCCACCGTGCGCAACCTCAGCGCCGGCTTCAACTACAACTTCGACCTGTGGGGCGGCCAGCGCGATGCGTGGGAAGCGGCCCTGGGCCAGGCCCGCGCCGCCGAAGTCGACCGCCAGGCCGCGCAACTGACCTTGGCCGCCGACGTGGCCCGTGCCTACAGCGACCTGGGCCAGGCGCACATCGTCCATGACCTGGCCAGCGAAGACCTCAAGCGCACCCGGCAGATGCTCGACCTGAGCGAGCGGCGCCTGCGTTCCGGCATCGACAGCCAATACCAGCTGCAGCAGACCCAAAGCCTGGAGGCCAGCTCCGAGGCCAGCCTGGTCGACGCGGAAAAACGCCTGAACAGCGCCAAGATCGCCCTGGCCGTGCTGCTCGGCAAAGGCCCGGACCGCGGCAACGAAATCGCCCGGCCAAACGTTCTCAAGGCCAGCGCCGTGGCGCTGCCGTCGGTGCTGCCGGCCGAACTGCTCGGCCGTCGCCCGGACCTGGTGGCCGCCCGCTGGCGCGTGGAAGCCGCGAGCAAGGACATTGCCTCGGCCAAGACCCGCTTCTACCCCAACCTGAACCTGACGGCGGCCGCCGGCGCCGAATCCCTGCTGGGCGACGCGATGTTCGGTTCCGCCAGCCGCTTCTTCAACATCGCGCCGACCCTGTCCGTGCCGATCTTCGACGGCGGACGCCTGCGCGCCAACCTCGACGCCAAGGACGCCGACTACGACCTGGCCGTGGCCCAGTACAACAAAAGCCTGGTGAAAGCATTGGGCGATGTCAGCGACAGCCTCAACCAGTTGCGTGACATCGGCCGGCAGATCGGCGCCCAGCAGCATGCGACCGAGATCGCCCAGGATTCCTACAACACCGTCGTCCAGCGTTACGGTTCCGGCATCGGCAACTACCTGGACGTGCTCAGCATCGAGCAGCAACTGCTGCAGGCCCAGCGTCAGCTGGCCAGCCTCAACGCCGAGCAGATCGACCTGTCGATTCAACTGATGCAAGCGCTGGGCGGCGGCTTCCAGGGTGAACCCCTGACCGCAGCCAACGCCGTTCCAGCCACGCCGCACAACTAATTCAAGGTACTTGCCATGGCCACTGCGCAAAACACTCAAGCTCAAGACAACGCTCAAGACACCGGCAACCCACGCAAGCGCAAAGCGATGCTGGCGGGCCTGGCCGTCGCGGTCGCCGTCGCCTGCGCCGGCGTCTGGGGCTATCACCAGTTCTACGGGCGCTTCAGCGAAAGCACCGACGACGCCTACGTCAACGGCAACGTGGTCGAGATCACGCCGCTGGTGACCGGCACCGTGGTCAGCATCGGCGCCGACGACGGCGACCTGGTGCACGAAGGCCAGGTGCTGGTGAACTTCGACCCGAACGACGCCGAAGTCGGCCTGCAGAGCGCCCAGGCCAAACTGGCCCGCACCGTGCGCCAGGTGCGCGGCCTGTACAGCAACGTCGACGGCATGAAGGCCCAGGTCAACGCCCAGCAGGCCGAAGTGCAGAAGGCCCAGGACAACTTCAGCCGCCGCAAGAACCTCGCCGCCGGCGGGGCGATCTCCCAGGAAGAGCTGTCCCACGCCCGCGACGACCTGACCTCGGCGCAGAACGCCCTGGCCAACGCCAAACAGCAACTCAAGACCACCAGTGCGCTGGTCGATGACACCGTGGTGTCGTCGCATCCGGACGTGATGGCCGCCGCCGCCGAACTGCGTCAGGCCTACCTGAACAATGCGCGCAGCACGCTGATCGCGCCGGTCACCGGTTATGTCGCCAAGCGCACCGTGCAACTGGGCCAGCGGGTGCAGCCGGGCACTGCGCTGATGGCGGTGATCCCGCTGGACCAACTGTGGATCGACGCCAACTTCAAGGAAACCCAGTTGCGTGACATGCGCATCGGCCAGCCGGTGGAGATCGAGTCGGACATCTACGGCAGCGACGTGAAGTACAGCGGCACCGTGGACAGCCTCGGCGCCGGCACCGGCAGCGCGTTCGCCCTGCTGCCGGCGCAGAACGCCACCGGCAACTGGATCAAGATCGTCCAGCGTGTGCCGGTGCGCATCCACATCAACGCCGAAGAGTTGGCCAAGCATCCGCTGCGCGTCGGCCTGTCGACCAACGTCGAGGTCAACCTGCACGACCAGAGCGGTCCGGTGCTGGCCCAGCAGCCGCCGCAGAAGGCGTCGTTCACCACCAGCGTGTATGACCGCCAACTGTCCGAGGCTGACGCGATGATCACCCAGCTGATCCACGACAACAGCGCAGCGGTCAGCAAGACCGCGCAACGCTGACTCCCTCCCTGTGGGGGCCACCTGTGGCGAGGGAGCTTGCTCCCGCTCGGCTGCGAAGCAGTCGCAAGAGTGTTGGGGCCGCTTCGCGCCCCAGCGGGAGCAAGCTCCCTCGCCACAAAAGTGTTGCAACAAAAGTGCTGCCACAAAAGCACTCCCGCAAGGGCGGCTGCGCCTGTGACGGGCGCAGCGACAATCAGGTTTCCAAGGATTCGCGATGAGCAATAACGCCTCTTTTGCGCCGCCCAGCCTGGTGCTCAGCACCATCGGCCTGTCGCTGGCGACCTTCATGCAAGTGCTCGACACCACCATCGCCAACGTGGCGCTGCCGACCATCTCCGGCAACCTCGGCGTGAGTTCGGAGCAGGGCACCTGGGTCATCACCTCGTTTGCCGTGAGCAACGCCATCGCGCTGCCGCTCACCGGCTGGCTGAGCCGGCGTTTCGGCGAGGTGAAGCTGTTCCTGTGGGCGACCATGCTGTTCGTGCTGGCCTCGTTCCTGTGCGGCATTTCCACGTCGATGCCGGAACTGATCGGCTTTCGCGTCCTGCAAGGACTGGTGGCAGGTCCCCTGTACCCGATGACCCAGACCCTGCTGATCGCGGTCTACCCGCCGGCCAGGCGCGGCATGGCCCTGGCGCTGCTGGCGATGGTCACGGTGGTGGCGCCGATCGCCGGCCCCATCCTCGGCGGCTGGATCACCGACAGCTACAGTTGGCCGTGGATCTTCTTCATCAACGTGCCCATCGGGATCTTCGCGGTGATGGTGGTGCGCCAGCAGTTGGCCAAGCGGCCGGTGGTCACCAGCCGTCAGCCGATGGACTACGTGGGGCTGATCTCATTGATCATCGGCGTCGGCGCGTTGCAGGTGATCCTCGACAAGGGCAATGACCTGGACTGGTTCGAGTCGAGCTTCATCATCATCGGCGCGGCGATCTCGGTGGTGGCGCTGGCGGTGTTCGTGATCTGGGAGATGACCGACCGGCACCCGGTGGTCAACCTGCGCCTGTTCTCGCACCGCAACTTCCGCATCGGCACCCTGGTGCTGGTGCTGGGCTACGCCGGGTTCTTCGGCATCAACCTGATCCTGCCGCAGTGGCTGCAGACGCAGATGGGCTACACCGCCACCTGGGCCGGGCTGGCGGTGGCGCCGATCGGGATTTTGCCGGTGGTGCTGTCGCCGTTCGTCGGCAAGTACGCGCACAAGTTCGACCTGCGCCTGCTGGCGGGGCTGGCGTTCCTGGCGATCGGCCTGAGCTGCTTCATGCGCGCCGAGTTCACCAACGAGGTGGACTTCCAGCACGTCGCCCTGGTGCAGCTGTTCATGGGCATCGGCGTGGCGCTGTTCTTCATGCCGACCCTGAGCATCCTGATGTCCGACCTGCCGCCGCACCAGATCGCCGACGGCGCCGGGCTGGCGACGTTCCTGCGCACCCTGGGCGGCAGCTTCGCGGCGTCGCTGACCACCTGGATCTGGATCCGCCGCGCCGACCAGCACCATGCGTACATGAGCGAAAGCATCAGCACCTACGAGCCGGCCACCCGGGAGGCGCTGAACAGCCTGGGCGGAGCGGGCAACCCGGCGTATGCGCAGTTGGATCATGTGCTGACCGGCCAGGCCTACATGCTCTCCACCGTGGATTACTTCACGTTGCTGGGCTGGGGGTTCATGGGGCTGATCCTGATCGTGTGGCTGGCCAAGCCGCCGTTTGCCGCCAAGGCGGGGCCGGAGGCCAGCGGCCACTGAGGTGTGCGCTTTGGCGTCCTTGCGGACGCTATCGCCAGCAGGCTGGCTCCTACATGGGATCTTGTGTTCACCACAGAAACCTGTGGGAGCCAGCCTGCTGGCGATGACGCCGGTTCAGGCGCCGCAGGACAACCGCAAGACTTAAGGCGCGGGAGAGGGCAGCGCCGGCGGCGGGGCGAAGTCGAACGGCGCCAGCGCAAAGCCGCTGTCGTCCACCTGCAACGCCCAGCCCTGGCGGTCCCAATCCCCCAGCACGATCCGCTTGGCCGCCTGGTCGCCCAACTGCAGCTTGTGGATAGCTGGACGGTGGGTGTGGCCGTGGATCAGGGTCTTCACCCCGTGTTCCTGCATGATCCGCGGGATTTCCTCGGGCGTGACGTCGACGATGTCATTGGCCTTCATCCGCGTCTGCGCACGGCTTTCGCTGCGCAGCTTGCGCGCCAGCTTGTGCCGCGTGCCCAGGGGCAGGTGGCGCAGGATGAACAGGGTGACCGGGTTGCGCAGGTAGCGGCGCAGCTTCATGTAGGCTTCGTCGCGGGTGCACAGGCTGTCGCCGTGCATCAGCAGGACGGGTTCACCGTTGAGCGGCACGACACTCGGATCCTTCAGCAGCGTGCAGCCGGCCTCTTTGCAGAAGGCCTGGCCGAGCAGGAAGTCGCGGTTGCCGTGCATCAGAAAGATTGCGGTGCCGCTGTCGCTCAGTTCGCGCAGGGCCCGGCAGATGGAACGCTGGAACGGGGTCATGGCATCGTCGCCGATCCACGCCTCGAAAAAGTCGCCCAGGATGTACAGCGCACTCGCCGAGCGGGCGCGTCCGGCGAGCAAATCCAGAAACGCCCGGGTGATGTCCGGGCGCTCCTCTTCCAGATGCAAGTCTGAAATCAGCAATATCACGCTTCGATGATCTCGGCTTTCTCGATGATCACGTCGTCTTTCGGCACGTCCTGGTGGCCGGCCTTGGAAGTGGTGGATACGCCTTCGATCTTGTCGACCACGTCGGTGCCTTCAACCACTTTGCCGAACACGGCGTAGCCCCAGCCCTGAACGGTCTTGCCGGTGTGGTTCAGGAAACCGTTGTCGGAGGCGTTGATGAAGAACTGCGCCGAAGCCGAATGCGGCTCCATGGTGCGGGCCATGGCGATGGTGTACTTGTCGTTCTTCAGGCCGTTGTCGGCTTCGTTCTGGATGCTCGGGCTTTTGTCTTTCTTTTCCTGCATGCCCGGCTCGAAACCGCCGCCCTGGATCATGAAACCTTTGATGACGCGGTGGAACACGACGTTCTCGTAGTGACCTTTCTTAACGTATTCGATGAAGTTGGCCACGGTGAGCGGGGCCTTTTCAGCGTTCAGTTCGATGACGATGTCACCGTGGTTGGTGGTCAGTTTGACTTGAGTCATGATCGCTACTCTTTATAGGGAATTCGTGGTTGCGGGGCATTCGGCCCCGCAACCGGTTCAGCCTGCTTCGGCCAAGGTGCGCAGTTTAGCGTGACAGGCGCGAATTTCGAGGCTGTTTTTCACCGGCCCGCGATTAAATGCGTTCCTTTTGTGGGGCCTGCTCTGTCAGCCCCTTGACGGCATCGGCTATGATAGCGGCTTTGTTTTGTCTGGCCCCCTCACGGCGGCCGCGCACATGTACGTCAAGGATCCTATGAGCAAGCCCACCGTCGACCCGACCTCGAACGCCAAGACCGGCCCAGCCGTGCCGGTCAATTTCCTGCGCCCGATCATCCAGGCGGATCTGGATTCGGGCAAGCACACGCAGATCGTCACCCGTTTCCCGCCTGAGCCCAACGGCTACCTGCACATCGGCCACGCCAAGTCGATCTGCGTGAACTTCGGCCTGGCCCAGGAGTTCGGCGGCGTCACCCACCTGCGCTTCGACGACACCAACCCGGCCAAGGAAGACCAGGAATACATCGACGCCATCGAAAGCGACGTCAAATGGCTGGGCTTCGAGTGGGCCGGCGAAGTGCGCTACGCCTCGCAGTACTTCGACCAGTTGCACGACTGGGCCGTCGAGCTGATCAAGGCCGGCAAGGCCTACGTTTGCGACCTGACGCCCGAGCAGGCCAAGGAATACCGCGGCAGCCTGACCGAGCCCGGCAAGGACAGCCCGTTCCGCGACCGTTCGGCGGAAGAGAACCTGGACTGGTTCGCCCGCATGCGCGCCGGCGAGTTCCCGGACGGCGCCCGCGTGCTGCGCGCCAAGATCGACATGGCCTCGCCGAACATGAACCTGCGCGACCCGATCCTGTACCGCATCCGCCACGCCCATCACCACCAGACGGGCGACAAGTGGTGCATCTACCCCAACTACGACTTCACCCACGGTCAGTCGGACGCCATCGAAGGCATCACCCACTCGATCTGCACCCTGGAGTTCGAAGGCCACCGTCCGCTGTACGACTGGTTCCTCGACAACCTGTCGGTGCCGGCGCACCCGCGCCAGTATGAGTTCAGCCGCCTGAACCTGAACTACACCATCACCAGCAAGCGCAAGCTCAAGCAACTGGTCGACGAGAAGCACGTCAACGGCTGGGACGATCCGCGCATGTCCACGCTGTCAGGCTTCCGCCGCCGTGGCTACACGCCGAAATCGATCCGCAGCTTCTGCGAAATGATCGGCACCAACCGTTCCGACGGCGTGGTGGACTTCGGCATGCTCGAGTTCAGCATCCGCGACGACCTCGACCAGAGCGCGCCGCGCGCCATGTGCGTGCTGCGTCCGCTGAAGGTGGTGATCACCAATTACCCGGAAGGCCAGGTCGAGAACCTCGAACTGCCGTGCCACCCGAAAGAGGACATGGGCGTGCGCGTCCTGCCGTTCGCCCGGGAAATCTACATCGACCGCGATGACTTCATGGAAGAGCCGCCAAAAGGCTACAAGCGCCTGGAGCCGAACGGTGAAGTGCGCCTGCGCGGCAGCTACGTGATCCGCGCCGACGAGGCGATCAAGGACGCCGACGGCAACATCGTCGAGCTGCGCTGCTCGTACGACCCGGACACCCTGGGCAAGAACCCTGAAGGCCGCAAGGTCAAGGGCGTGATCCACTGGGTGCCGGCGGCCGCCAGCGTCGAGTGCGAAGTGCGCCTGTACGATCGCCTGTTCCGCTCTCCGAACCCGGAGAAGGCCGAGGACGGCGCCAGCTTCCTGGACAACATCAACCCTGACTCCCTGCAGGTCCTCACCGGTTGTCGTGCCGAACCTTCGCTCGGCAACGCACAGCCGGAAGACCGTTTCCAGTTCGAGCGCGAAGGCTACTTCGTCGCAGACATCAAGGACTCGAAACCGGGCGCACCGGTATTCAACCGTACCGTGACCCTGCGCGACTCCTGGGGTCAGTGATTCAGTCAAGGAATTAACGTGCTTACGATCTACAACACGCTCACCAAGAGCAAAGAAGCCTTCAAGCCGCTGGACGGCAACAAGGTGCGCATGTACGTGTGCGGCATGACCGTGTACGACTTCTGCCACCTGGGCCACGGCCGCAGCATGGTCGCGTTCGACCTGGTGACCCGCTGGCTGCGGTTCAGCGGCTACGACCTGACCTACGTGCGCAACATCACCGACATCGACGACAAGATCATCAACCGGGCCAACGAGAACGGCGAGTCGTTCGAAGCGCTGACCGAACGCATGATCGCGGCGATGCACGAGGACGAAGCGCGCCTGAACATCCTCAAGCCGGACATGGAGCCGCGTGCCACCGACCACATCCCGGGCATGCACGCGATGATCCAGACCCTGATCGACAAGGGCTACGCCTACGCGCCGGGCAACGGCGACGTGTACTACCGCGTCGGCAAGTTCATGGGCTACGGCAAGCTGTCGCGCAAGAAGATCGAAGACCTGCGCATCGGTGCGCGGATCGAGGTCGACGAGGCCAAGCAGGATCCGCTGGACTTCGTGCTGTGGAAAGCGGCCAAGCCGGGCGAGCCGAGCTGGGAATCGCCGTGGGGCGCCGGGCGTCCGGGCTGGCACATCGAGTGCTCGGTGATGTCCACCTGCTGCCTGGGCGAGACCTTCGACATCCACGGCGGCGGCAGCGACCTGGAGTTCCCGCACCACGAGAACGAGATCGCCCAGAGCGAGGCGGCCACCGGCAAGACCTACGCCAACGCGTGGATGCACTGCGGCATGATCCGCATCAATGGCGAGAAGATGTCCAAGTCCTTGAACAACTTCTTCACCATCCGCGACGTGCTCGACAAGTACCACCCGGAAGTCGTGCGTTACCTGCTGGTGTCGAGCCACTACCGCAGCGCGATCAACTATTCGGAAGACAACCTCAAGGACGCCAAGGGCGCCCTGGAGCGTTTCTACCATGCGTTGAAAGGCCTGCCGACCGTGGCGCCGGCCGGAGGCGAGGCGTTCGTCGAGCGTTTCACCACCGTGATGAACGACGACTTCGGCACGCCGGAAGCCTGTGCGGTGCTGTTCGAGATGGTGCGCGAGATCAACCGCCTGCGCGAAAGCGACCTCGACGCGGCGGCCGGTCTGGCGGCGCGCCTGAAGGAACTGGCCAGCGTGCTGGGCGTGCTTCAGTTGGAGGCCGACGACTTCCTGCAGGCCGGCGCCGAAGGGCGTGTCGATGCGGCTGAGGTCGAAGCGCTGATCGCTGCGCGCCTGGCGGCACGGGCCGGCAAGGACTGGGCTGAATCCGACCGCATCCGCGACCAGCTCACCGCCATGGGCGTGGTGCTGGAAGACGGCAAGGGCGGCACGACCTGGCGCCTGGCTGACTGATTGCCGTGGCTTGCCCCAAAACAAAACCCGCCTTGTGCGGGTTTTGTTTTTTTGCTGCTTCAGGATCCTGAGGTGACCGGGCTGACGCTATCGCTGGCAAGCCAGCTCCCACAGGATTTGTGGTGTACCTGGATCCTGCAAACACCCGGGCTACCTGTGGGAGCCAGCCTGCTGGCGATGGCGGTGGGTCAGGCAGTGGAGATGTCGGCAGTGCCGGCCTCATCGCTGGCAAGCCACACAGGTCTTACAGGTGTTCACCCGTTTTGCGTACGACCCAATACCCTGTGGGAGCTGGCTTGCCAGCGATGAGGCCCGACCAGCCACCTTGTCATTCCGCCTGGCGCAACCGCTTGTACAGGGTGTTGCGGCTGACCCCCAACCGCCGGGCCAGGTGGGAAATGTTCCCTCCGGCCGCCCGCAATTCCCGGTTCAGCGCCTCGGCATCGTTCAGGTCGATCCCCAGCGGCGCCATCGTCTGCACCGGCTCCATGTCCAGATCGACAAAAAAGTCATCCGGCAAATGTTCGGGTCGCACCGGTTGATCTTCGGCCATGGCCAGCGCCACCTGCATCACGCTGCTGACCTGGCGCAGATTCCCGGGCCACGGATGACGGCCAAACAGTTCCAGCACCTCCTGGCTTAGCCCGGCCCATTGCGTGGGTTCGCGATGCTGTTCCCATAACCGTTTGAAGAGCGCCTCCTTATCGCTGCGTTCGCGTAACGGCGGCAGTTCCAGGGTCAGGCCGCCGATGCGGTAATACAGGTCTTCGCGAAAGCGCCCCAGTTGCACCTGTTCGCGCAACGAGCGGTTGGTGGCGGAGATGATCCGCAAGTCCACCGGGAACAGCTCGCCGCTGCCCACCGGCTGCACGCAACGTTCCTGCAGCACCCGCAGCAGCCGGGCCTGGGTCGGCAGGGGCATGTCGCCGATCTCGTCGAGGAACAGGGTGCCTTTGTCGGCCTTGCGGATCAGGCCGATGCTGCCTTTCTGGTTGGCGCCGGTGAACGCGCCCTTTTCGTAGCCGAACAGTTCGGACTCCACCAGTTCGGCGGGGATCGCTGCGCAGTTGACGGCGATGAACGCCTGTTTGCTGCGGGAACTGGCCTGGTGCAGGGCCTTGACGAAGACTTCCTTGCCGACGCCGGTCTCGCCGTGGATCAGCAGCGGAATGTCCTTCTCCAGCAGGCGTTCGGCCTGGCGCACGGCCTTTTCCACGCGGCTGTCGCCGAAGTGCAGGGTGCCGAGGCTGATCCCCGCAGGCGCAGGCGCAGGCGCAGGCGCAGACACAGGCGCGGGCGCTTTCGGTTCGGTGAACACCCGGGGCTGGACGAGCGTCTGCTTCGGCCGCCTCAGCAGGCACTGGAAGCGGTTGCGCCCCGCGGTCTGCAAGGCGAACGGCAAGCCGTCGGGCTGGTTGATCAGTTCCAGCAGCGACACCTGGAACAGGCTTTCGACGCTCACCCGCGACAGGCGCAGGCCCAGCAGGTTGTCGGCCCGGCGGTTGGCCGACAGCACCTGGCCGCTTTCGTCGAAGATCAGCAGGCCGGCCCACTGGCTGTCGAGGTTGTTCAGCCCGGTGTTGAAGGTCAGCTCGAAGTGCTGGCCGCGGAACAGGTTGAGGATCAGCCGGTTCTCCACGGTCTGGCTCATCATTTTGACCATGCCCAGGGTGTGGGAGGGCGGCAGGTAGCTGTCGCTGGAGACATCCAGCACCGCGATCACCTTGCGCTCGGCGTCGAAGATCGGCGCAGCGGAGCCGGTCATGAAGCGGTTGGCCTTGAGGAAATGCTCGTCGTGCTCGATGTGCACCGCCTGCTCGCAGGCCAGGGCGGTGCCGATGGCGTTGGTGCCGCTGGAGCGCTCCATCCAGCTGGCGCCGGCCTGGAAACCCCGGGCCAGGTTCGGCTCGATGAAACGCTGGGTGCCCCAGGACGTCAGCACCTGGCCCTGGTTGTCGGCGAGCATGATCAGGCAGTTGGAGTTGCTCAGGATGTTCTCGTAGTAGGGCAGCACTTCCTGGTGGGTGGTCTGCACCAGCGAGTGATGGCTGTCGAGCAGGCGGGCGATGCCGGCGGCGGGCAACTGGTCGAACGCCGGGACGCTCTGATGGCTCAGGCCGTAGGCGCGGCAGCGGGACCAGGAGGTCTGGACGATGGCGTCATGGGACAGCGGCGGGACGGGTGCGGCCATGGCGGTCAGCCTCCGGATGCTGCGTTCTTATTGTTGTTATGAGGCCCACGGGACTGGGCGAAAGCCTCGGTAGAGTGTTGTTCACATGTGTTCATTGTCAATCGCCGAGCTGTTCAAATGTGTTCAGCAATGAACAGGGTTTGTCGGCGGTTTCGGCGATTTTCGCGACAAATCAACGGCTTGGGATTTCTGGCACGAATGTCGCTCTACTGCACACGCCACAGGACTCCAACAATAAAAAGGCCGAGCCATGTCACTCACCCTGGAGCACGTCAGCCGCACCGTCGAGGGCCAGACCTGGATCGACGATGCCTGCCTGACCTTCGAACCCGGATCCTTCAACGTTCTGCTGGGGCGCACGCTGTCCGGCAAGACCAGCCTGATGCGCCTGATGGCCGGGCTGGACAAGCCCGACAGCGGCCGCATCCTGATGAACGGCGTCGATGTCACCCAGCGTCCGGTGCGGTTGCGCAACGTGTCGATGGTCTATCAGCAGTTCATCAATTACCCGACCATGACGGTGTTCGAGAACATCGCCTCGCCGCTGCGCCAGGCCGGCATCGCCGACGACGTGATCCAGGGCAAGGTGCTGGAGACGGCGAAGATGCTGCGCATCGAGAAGTTCCTCAAGCGCCATCCGCTGGAGCTGTCCGGCGGCCAGCAGCAGCGCACGGCCATGGCCCGGGCGCTGGTCAAGGACGCCGAGCTGATCCTGTTCGACGAACCCCTGGTCAACCTCGACTACAAGCTGCGCGAGGAGCTGCGCCAGGAAATGCGCGAGCTGTTCAAGGCCCGCCACACCATCGCCGTCTACGCCACCACCGAACCCAACGAGGCGCTGGCCCTGGGCGGCACGACCACCATCCTTCACGAGGGCCGGGTGATCCAGAGCGGCGTCTCGACCGAGGTCTACCAGCAGCCGAAGACCGTGCTGGCCGCCGAGCTGTTCTCCGAGCCGCCGATCAACCTGATGCCGGGCCGGATCGCCGGCAACGAGGTGAGCTTCGCCAACTTCGTGCACTTTCCGCTGAACGTCGACCTGCGCCCGGTGGGCGAGGGCGAGTTCCGCTTCGGCGTGCGGCCCAGCCACATTTCGCTGGTGCCGAGCAACGATGACGACCTGGAGCTGGCGGTCACCGTCGAAGTGGCGGAGATCAGCGGCTCGGAAACCTTCCTGCACGTGCGCAACGAGCATTTCCTGCTGGTGCTGCACCTGCCCGGCGTCCACGAGTACGACGTGGATGCGCCGATCCGCATCTACATCCCCACCCATAAACTGTTCGTGTTCGATGCGCAGGGCCGTCTGGTGCAGGCACCGGGCCGGCGCGTCGCGAGGGTCGCCTGATGGCCGAGATCCGCTTGCAGCACCTGGCCCACAGCTACACCCGTACCCCGGCGGGGCCTGAGGACTACGCGATCCGCGAGATGGACCATGTCTGGGAGCAGGGCGGCGCCTACGCCTTGCTCGGCCCGTCGGGCTGCGGCAAGTCCACCTTGCTCAACATCATTTCCGGCCTGCTCAGCCCGTCCCAGGGCCATGTGCTGTTCGACGGCAAAGCAGTCAACGACCTGTCGCCGGAGCAGCGCAACATCGCCCAGGTGTTCCAGTTCCCGGTGGTCTACGACACCATGACGGTGTTCGACAACCTGGCGTTCCCGCTGCGCAACCAGGGGTTGGCCGAGGCGAAGGTGCACAGCAAGGTGCAGGAGATCGCCGACGTCCTCGACCTGCAGAACCTGCTGAACAAGAAGGCCCGCAACCTCACCGCCGACGAAAAGCAGAAAGTCTCCATGGGCCGGGGGCTGGTGCGCGACGATGTCTCGGCGATCCTGTTCGACGAGCCGCTGACGGTGATCGATCCGCACCTGAAATGGAAACTGCGGCGCAAGCTCAAGCAGATCCACGAGCAGTTCAACATCACCATGGTCTACGTCACCCACGATCAGCTGGAGGCCTCGACCTTCGCCGACAAGATCGCGGTGATGTACGGCGGCCAGATCGTCCAGTTCGGCACGCCGCGGGAACTGTTCGAGCGGCCGAGCCACACCTTCGTCGGCTACTTCATCGGCAGCCCGGGGATGAACCTGATCGACGTGCAGCCGCAGCCCGGCGGGGTGGGGTTCGCCTCGACCCACCTGCCGTTGTCCGAGGCCTTGCAGCGCCACATCGAGCACGGCCAGTGGAAGAACCTCAAGGTCGGCATCCGCCCCGAGTTCGTCCATGTGTGGGACGAGCCGTTCGAGGACGCCCTGCAGGCCAAGGTCGTGCACGTCGAAGACCTCGGCACCTACAAGATCCTCACCCTCAACCTCGACGGCGTGCCGCTCAAGGTGCGCCTGGCCGAAGACAAGCCGGTGCCCCAGGGCACCGCGCACATCAGTTTTCCGGCCCAGTGGCTGATGGTGTACGCCGACGAGTTCCTGCTCGACACCACCGACGACAGCGAGGTGCTGCCATGAACAAGGTGCAGAACAACAAGGCCTGGTGGCTGGTGCTGCCGGTGTTCCTGCTGGTGGCGTTCAGCGCCGTGATCCCGATGATGACGGTGGTCAACTATTCGGTGCAGGACATCTTCGACCAGTCCAGCCGCTACTTCGTCGGCGCCGACTGGTATCGGCAGGTGCTGCTCGACCCGCGCCTGCACGACTCGCTGCTGCGCCAGTTCATCTATTCGGCCTGTGTGCTGGTGATCGAGATCCCGCTGGGCATCGCCATCGCCCTGACCATGCCGACCAAGGGCCGCTGGTCGTCGGTGGTGCTGATCGTGCTGGCGATCCCGCTGCTGATCCCGTGGAACGTGGTGGGCACCATCTGGCAGATCTTCGGCCGCGCCGACATCGGCCTGCTCGGGGCGGGCCTCAATGCCGTGGGCATCAGCTACAACTATGCGGCCAACACCATGGACGCCTGGGTCACGGTGCTGGTGATGGACGTGTGGCACTGGACGTCGCTGGTGGCGCTGCTGTGCTTCTCCGGGCTGCGGGCGATCCCCGACGTGTATTACCAGGCGGCGCGGATCGACCGGGCCTCGGCCTGGGCGGTGTTCCGCCACATTCAGTTGCCCAAGCTGAAAAGCGTGCTGCTGATCGCGGTGATGCTGCGCTTCATGGACAGTTTCATGATCTACACCGAGCCGTTCGTGCTCACCGGCGGCGGGCCGGGCAACGCCACGACGTTCCTGAGCCAGACGCTGACCCAAATGGCCGTGGGCCAATTCGATCTGGGGCCGGCGGCGGCGTTTTCGCTGGTGTACTTCCTGATCATCCTGCTGGTGTCCTGGCTGTTCTACACCGCCATGACCCACAACGACGCCAACCGCTGAGGCCCGGCCATGAGCAAGAGAAAGCTGATTCCGCTGCTGGTCTACATCCTGTTCCTGCTGGTGCCGATCTACTGGCTGCTGAACATGTCGTTCAAGAGCAACACCGAAATCCTCGGCGGGCTGACGGTGTTTCCCCAGGACTTCACCTGGCACAACTACAAGGTGATCTTCACCGACCCGAGCTGGTACACCGGTTACCTCAACTCGCTGTACTACGTGAGCCTGAACACGGTGATTTCCCTGAGCGTGGCGCTGCCGGCGGCCTATGCGTTCTCGCGCTACCGGTTTTTGGGCGACAAGCACCTGTTCTTCTGGCTGCTGACCAACCGCATGGCGCCGCCGGCGGTGTTCCTGCTGCCGTTCTTCCAGCTGTACTCGTCGATCGGCCTGTTCGACACCCACATCGCGGTGGCGCTGGCCCACTGCCTGTTCAACGTGCCGTTGGCGGTGTGGATCCTGGAGGGCTTCATGTCCGGGGTGCCGAAGGAAATCGACGAGACCGCCTACATCGACGGCTACAGTTTCCCCAAGTTCTTCGTGAAGATCTTCATCCCGCTGATCGGCTCCGGCATCGGCGTCACGGCGTTCTTCTGCTTCATGTTTTCCTGGGTCGAGCTGCTGCTGGCGCGCACGCTGACGTCGGTGAACGCCAAGCCCATCGCGGCGGTGATGACCCGCACGGTGTCCGCGTCGGGCATCGACTGGGGCGTGCTGGCGGCGGCGGGGGTGTTGACCATTTTGCCGGGCATGCTGGTGATCTGGTTTGTCCGCAACCACGTGGCCAAGGGCTTTGCCCTGGGCCGGGTATGAGGAAGCGATGATGGAATGGATGAGCTGGACGATTCCGACGGCGGCGTTCTTTGGCGCCATCGCCTTGATCCTGGTGGCCATGACCACTTGGGAGCTGCGTTCGCCGAGCGTTGTGCGCAAAGGATTTCTGCCGATCGCCACCACCCGTGGCGATCGCTTGTTCATCGGTCTTCTCGGCAGCGCCTACCTGCATTTGCTGGTGATCGGCGTCACCGGTTGGAGCATCTGGATAGCGTTCGCGTTGTCTGTGGTGTGGCTGTTGGCTGTGATGCGTTGGGGCTGACCGAATCGCTCGACGATGCGGCTCCGGAACTTAAACAGGAGGTCTCTATGTTCGACAAAAACAATAAGCTGCGACATAGCATTTCATTGGCAGCCCTGCTGGCCTTGAGCGGTTTGAGCGCTTCGGCCTGGGCCGATGCCTACGAGGACGCGGCGAAGAAGTGGATCGGCAGCGAGTTCAAGCCGTCCACCCTGACGGCCGACCAGCAACTGGCGGAACTGAAGTGGTTCATCAAGGCCGCCGAGCCGTTTCGCGGGATGGACATCAAGGTCGTCTCGGAAACCCTGACCACCCACGAGTACGAATCCAAGGTGCTGGCCAAGGCCTTCACCGAAATCACCGGGATCAAGGTCACCCACGACCTGCTGCAGGAAGGCGACGTGGTGGAGAAGCTGCAGACCGTGATGCAGTCGGACAAGAGCATCTATGACGGCTGGGTCAACGACTCCGACCTGATCGGCACGCATTTTCGCTACGGCAAGACCGAGGCGATCAGCGACCTGATGGCCAACGAAGGCAAGGACTTCACCTCGCCGACCTTGGACCTCAAGGACTTCATCGGCACCTCGTTCACCACCGCGCCGGACGGCAAGCTGTACCAATTGCCCGACCAGCAGTTCGCCAACCTGTACTGGTTCCGCGCCGACTGGTTCGAGCGTGCGGACCTGAAGGCCAAGTTCAAGGAAAAGTACGGCTATGAGCTGGGCGTACCGGTGAACTGGTCGGCCTACGAGGACATCGCCAAGTTCTTCAGTGAAGACGTCAAGGAAATCGACGGCAAGCGCATCTACGGGCACATGGACTACGGCAAGAAAGATCCGTCCCTGGGCTGGCGCTTCACCGACGCCTGGTTCTCCATGGCCGGCGGCGGCGACAAGGGCCTGCCCAACGGCCTGCCGGTGGACGAGTGGGGGATCCGCGTCGAGGACTGCCATCCGGTGGGCTCCAGCGTGACCCGCGGCGGCGACACCAACGGCCCGGCGGCGGTGTTCGCCACGACCAAATACGTCGACTGGCTGAAGAAGTACGCGCCGCCGGAGGCCGCAGGCATGACCTTCTCCGAGTCGGGGCCGGTGCCGTCCCAGGGCAACATCGCCCAGCAGATCTTCTGGTACACCGCGTTCACGGCCGACATGACCAAGCCGGGCCTGCCGGTGGTCAACGCCGACGGCACGCCGAAATGGCGGATGGCGCCTTCGCCGCGCGGGCCGTACTGGGAAGAGGGGATGAAGCTGGGCTATCAGGACGTGGGGTCGTGGACCTTCATGAAGTCGACGCCCGAGAAGCAGAAGCTCGCGGCCTGGCTGTACGCGCAGTTCGTGACCTCGAAAACCGTGTCGCTGAAGAAAACCATCGTCGGCCTGACGCCGATCCGCGAGTCGGACATCAACTCCCAGGCCATGACCGACCTGGCGCCCAAGCTCGGCGGCCTGGTGGAGTTCTACCGCAGCCCGGCCCGCATCCAGTGGACGCCGACCGGCACCAACGTGCCTGACTACCCGCGTCTGGCGCAGCTGTGGTGGAGCCACATCGCCGAGGCCGCCAGCGGCGACAAGACCCCGCAGCAAGCCCTCGACGGCCTGGCCAAGGATCAGGACGCGATCATGACCCGCCTGGAACGCTCCAAGGCCCAGGCCACCTGCGCGCCGAAGATGAACCCCGAGCGCGACGCGCAATACTGGTTCGACCAACCCGGCGCACCGAAGCCGAAACTGGCCAATGAAAAGCCCAAGGGCGAGACCGTGAGCTACAACGAACTGCTCAAGTCGTGGGAGGCGGCGCGCAAGTGAAGGCGGGGACGTAGAGACTGAACGGCACCGGAAGGTGCCGTTTTGTTTTGTCGCATCGGCCATCGTCATCGCGAGCAGACTCGCTCCTACAGGTCACTTGATCATTCCCTAATCGGAATTGGGAAACCCCAACCTGAACACCGTCATCGCCCCCGGCAGGCTCTTCACCTCGGCCACGCCCCGGTGCAGGCTCATGATCGAGCGCACGATGGCCAGGCCCAAACCGGTGCTGCCCTGGGTGCGCGAGCGGCTGCTGTCGACCCGGTAGAAGCGGTCGAACAGGTGCGGCAGGTGCTGCGCCTCGATGCCGGCGCCGGGGTTGCTCACCAGCAGCGAAGACTGGGCGGCGCCCCGTTCGATCAGCAGCGTGACCGTCTTGCCGTCCGGGCAGTGGCGCAGGGCGTTGGAGAGCAGGTTGGAGATCGCCCGCTGGATCATCAGGCGGTCGCCCAGCACATCGGCGCTGCCGATCACGCTCAGCTGGATCCGCTTGTCCTGGGCCGTCAGGGCGAACATCTCGGCCACTTTGCGCGCTTCGTCCGCCAGCCCGACCCGTTCGAACGGCGCCAGCGCCGAAGGATGGCTGACCTGCGCCAGGAACAGCATGTCGGACACGATCCGGGCCACCCGTTCCAGTTCCTCGATGCAGGACACCAGCACATCTTGGTACTCCTCCACGCTGCGTTGCCGGGACAGCGTCACCTGGGCCTTGCCCATCAGGTTGTTGATCGGCGTGCGCAGTTCATGGGCCAGGTCGTCGGAAAACTGCGACAGCTGCTGCACCCCCGCGTCCAGGCGATGGAGCATGACGTTGATGCCCTGGGCCAGTTCGCTCAGTTCCTGGGGCATGTTCACCACCGACAAGCGATGGTCCAGGTCCTGGGTCGAGACCATCGCCGCCACCTTGCGGAACTCGCGCATCGGCGCCAGTCCCCGCTGCACGGCACCCCAGGCGCTGAGCCCGATGAAGATCAGCAGCAGCGGCAGCGCCATCAGCGTCGAGCGCAGGTAGGCGCTGAGCAAGGCCTGGTCGTGGGCGTTGTCCACCGACAGCAGCAGCGGCACGCGGGTGCCGTCCTTGAGGCGCACCAGCTTGGTCGCCGTGAGGAATTTTGCCCCGGCGGAGTCGGTGCTGGCGGTGTAGGCCAGTTCGTCGGTCGCCGTCCGCGCCGCCTTGAGCTCCAGGCGCGGATCGGCCATGCCGGCGCCGGACTTGAGCAGCGGCGTGCGCAGGTTGTCGAGGTCGTAGAGGGTCAGGGTGAGGTTGTCATGGCCCATGACCTGATCGAGCAGAATGTGGGGCTTGGAGCGGATTTCGCCGGGGTCGGTGTACAGCGACAGGCTGTGCTCGACCTGCTCCATCTTGCTGGCCAGGCTGTCCCGGGACAGCGCGTTCAGTTCGTGGGTCAGGGCGAAGTAGGCCAACACCGCGAGGAACACCACCAGCAGCGCGCCCAGCACGCTGACCGTGATCCCCAGGCGCATCGACAGGCTGACCGGCTTCATTCCCGGGCCTCCAGCACATAGCCGACGCCGCGCAGGGTGTGGATCAGCTTGCTGGCGAACGGGTCGTCGATCTTGGCCCGCAGGCGGCGGATCGAGACCTCCACCACGTTGGTGTCGCAGTCGAAGTTCATGTCCCACACCAGCGAGATGATCTGGGTGCGGGTCAGCACCTCGCCGGACTGGCGCATCAGCAGGTGCAGCAGGGCGAATTCCTTGGTGGTGAGGTCGATGCGCTGCCCGTCGCGAAAGGCCCGGTGGCGGCCGGGGTCGAGCTCCAGGTCGGCCACCTTGAGCACCTGCGGCACCGGGATGTTCTCGCTGCGGCGCATCAGGGTGCGCACCCGCGCCAGCAGTTCGGGAAACTCGAACGGCTTGACCAGATAGTCGTCGGCGCCCAGGTCCAGGCCGCGGATCTTGTCGGCCAGACGGCCGCGGGCGGTGAGCATCATCACCCGGGTGGAGCGGGTGCGGCGCAGTTGCTCAAGCACGCTCCAGCCGTCCAGTTCCGGCAGGTTGACGTCGAGGATCATCAGGTCATAGGCCTGCTGTTGCGCCAGGTGCAGCCCATCGGCGCCGTTGGCCGCACGGTCGACGACATAACCGCTTTCCGTCAGTCCCTGGTGCAAGTATTCGGCAGTTTTAAGCTCGTCCTCGACAATAAGGATTCGCATGGTCAATCACCACTTTCATTGAAGGGTCAAATAATGGGGCGGGCTCTGGAAGTTGTTGTTCTTATCGGCCTGTTCATTTGTTTAGTTGCGGCGGTCCGCGGTGTTTCCTGCGGGCATTTCGCCGGAGGAAGGCGTGCAGGATAAAGTCTGTAGTCACTTCAGGGTCAAACGAAGTCATTGATTGGATGCGCCTAAATCGGCCTTCTGCGACGGTCTGTCGCAGCGGATGACGCGACTTTTCATGCACTTCATGAATCGAAGAGTGCGGCAAGTGCTGTTCGGCAGATAATCGAAGAGTAAGTGTTTCGTTGTGTTTCTAATTGGCCGTGCACACTTTCATGCTAGAGCAAAAGTTACCGGGCCGACGCTGGATAACGTATTTGTAATGTTCCAGTCACCTTGTCGATAAGTTCAAAACCCTACCGTGGCGGCATCGAAGATTCCCGAATCAAAAAGGAAACATTCAATTGCCCGGTTTAAATGAACGGACGGCGCGCCTGCGCCTGAAAAACACGCGGTCGCTGTTTGCCGCTGGCCTCCTGCTGTGGGGCGGTTGCGCCATGGCGGCCGTTTCGCCGGGCCCGGCGCTGACCCTCGATCAGGCCCTGCAAACGGCTTTCGCCGGCAACCCCGACCTGGCCGCGGCCGGCTGGGAAATCGGCATCGCCGCTGGCGAACGGCAGCAGGCGGGGCTGATCCCCAACCCGGAAGTGGCCTGGGAGGCGGAAGACACCCGGCGCGAGTCGCGCACCACCACGGTGACCCTCAGCCAGCCCATCGAGCTGGGCGGCAAGCGCGGGGCGCGGATCGACGTGGCGAGCCGCGCCCAGGACGCCGCCGGCATCGAGCTGGAGCGCAAGCGCCTCGGCCTGCGCGCCGACGTGATCCAGGCCTACACCGCCGTGCAGACGGCGCAGCAACGGCTGCAACTGTCCCGTCAGTCGCTGGCGTTGGCCGAGCACGGCCTGCGGGTGGCGCAGGGGCGGATCGGGGCGGGCAAGTCGTCGCCGGTCGAGGGCACGCGGGCCCAGGTGCAATTGTCGGAGGTGCGCCTTGAGCTGAGCCGGGCCGAGCGCGACCGGGCCAACGCCTGGCAGCAACTGGCGCAGGTCATGGGCGCGCCGCTGCCGGAGTCGGCCGAGGTGCCGGCCGCTGCGGCCGCTCTGCCGGCGGTTCCGCCGTCGTCCCGGTTGCTCGGGCGCCTGAACGAGACCGCCGAGCTGCGCCTGGCGGCGTTGCAGATCGACCAGCGCGAAGCCTCGCTGGGGCTGGAGAAGGCCCAGCGGATTCCTGACCTGACCGTCAGCGTCGGCAGCCAGTACAGCGAAACGGAACGCGAACGGGTCAACGTCGTCGGGCTGTCGATGCCGATTCCGCTGTTCAACCGCAACCAGGGCAACGTGTTGGCCGCCGCTCGCCGCGCCGATCAGGCCCGGGATCTGCGCAACGCCACGGAGCTGCGCCTGCGCACCGAAATACAGACCGCGCTGGAGCAATGGCGGACCGCCGACGGCGAGGCGCAGGCGTTCGACAAGAGCATCCTGCCCGCCGCACAGAGTGCCGTGGACAGCGCCACCCGCGGCTTCGAAATGGGCAAGTTCGCCTTTATCGACGTGCTCGACGCCCAACGCACCTTGATCGGCGCCCGCACCCAATACCTCCAGGCCGTGGCCGAGGCGACCGACGCCCGAGTGCGCATCGAGCGCATCTTCGGCGACCTCGGTGCGCTCGCCGTCAGCCGTTGAGTTTCAATTTTCGATCACCGCAGCGCCGCGCCGGCGGCGGGGCGCAGAGGAGTTTCCATGGATAAAAGACTGATGGCGGTCGCTGCGGCGACCTTGAGCGTGGGCATCGGGATCGGCGCGTTGTGGATGGGTAACCCACCCGCCGGTGCCCATGCCGACGAGGCGGCGGAGCACGCCGATCACGCCGCCGAAAGCGCGGCGGCCGAAGGCGGGCACGATGAGGGCGAGGAAGGGCATCTGGCCCTGAGCGCCGAACAGATCACGGCGGCGGGCATTCAAATGGCCGAGGCCAAGGCCGCCGGTCTCAGCCTCGGCTTGCCGTTCCCCGGCGAAGTGCGCTTCGACGAAGACCGCACCGCCCATGTCGTGCCGCGGGTGCCGGGCGTCGTGGAGTCGGTGCCGGTGGTGCTGGGCCAGCCGGTGAAGAAGGGCCAGTTGCTGGCGGTGATCGCCAGCCAGCAGATTTCCGATCAGCGCAGCGAGCAGGCGGCGGCGCAACGCCGCCTGGCCTTGGCGCGCACGACCTATGAACGGGAGAAGCAGCTGTGGCAGGACAGGATTTCCGCCGAGCAGGATTTCCTTCAGGCCCGCCAGGCGCTGGAAGAGGCCGAGATCGCCCTGGCCAACGCCCGGCAGAAGATCAGCGTGCTCAGCGGCAGCGTGGCCGCCGGCGGAGGCAACCGCTATGAGCTGCGCGCGCCGTTCGACGGCGTGGTGGTGGAGAAGCACCTGACGCCGGGCGAGGTGGTCGACGAGACCACCAACGCCTTCACCCTGTCGGACCTGTCGCGGGTGTGGGTGACCTTCGGCGTTTCGCCCAAGGACCTGAACCGGGTGCAGGTGGGCAAGCCGGTGACCGTCAGCGCGCCGGAGCTGAATGCCGAAGTGGCCGGCACCGTGGCTTACGTCGGCAATCTGCTCGGCGAGCAGACGCGCACCGCGACGGTCCGCGTGACCCTGGCCAACCCGCAGGGCGCGTGGCGTCCGGGGCTGTTCGTGACGGCGCTGGTGGCCACCGACAGCCGGCAGGTCAAGGTGGCGGTGCCGGAGTCCGCGCTCCAGACCGTCGAGGACAAGCCCACGGTGTTCGTGCGCACCGACGACGGCTTCAAGGCGCAGGCGGTGGCCTTGGGCAGCCGCGCCGCCGGGCTGGTGGAAATCACCGAAGGGCTGGAGGCCGGCGCGCAGGTCGCCGCCGCCGGCAGCTTCATTCTCAAATCGGAACTGGGCAAGGCTTCGGCCGAGCACGCTCACTGATCCGTCTTCGACAAGAAGGTCCTCATGTTTGAACGCCTGATCCAGTTCGCCATCGAGCAGCGCTTCATCGTGCTGCTCGCCGTATTGCTCATGGCCGGCCTCGGCGTCGCCAGCTATCAGAAGCTGCCGATCGACGCGGTGCCGGACATCACCAACGTCCAGGTGCAGATCAACACCGGCGCCGCGGGGTTCTCGCCGCTGGAAACCGAGCAGCGCATCACGTTCCCCATCGAGACGGCGATGGCCGGATTGCCGGCGCTGGAGCAGACCCGCTCGCTGTCGCGGTCGGGCCTGTCCCAGGTCACGGTGATCTTCAAGGACGGCACCGACCTGTTCTTCGCCCGGCAGTTGGTGAACGAGCGCCTGCAAGCGGCCAAGGAACAGTTGCCCGAAGGCGTGGAGGCGGTGATGGGGCCGATCTCCACGGGCCTGGGCGAGATCTTCCTGTGGACGGTGGAGGCGCAGGAAGGCGCGCTCAAGGACGACGGCACGGCCTACACGCCGACCGACCTGCGGGTGATCCAGGACTGGATCATCAAGCCGCAGCTGCGCAACGTCCCCGGCGTGGCCGAGATCAACACCATCGGCGGGTTCGCCAAGGAATACCAGATCGCCCCCGACCCGAAACGGCTGGCGGCCTACAAGTTGACGCTGACCGATCTGGTGACGGCGCTGGAGCGCAACAACGCCAACGTCGGCGCCGGCTACATCGAGCGCAGCGGCGAGCAGCTGCTGATCCGCGCGCCGGGGCAGGTGGCGAGCACCGAAGACATCGCCAATATCGTGATGGCCAACGTCGATGGCACGCCGATCCGGGTGAGGAACGTCGCCACCGTCGACATCGGCCGCGAACTGCGCAGCGGCGCCGCCACCGAGAACGGTCGCGAAGTGGTGCTCGGCACCGTGTTCATGCTGATCGGCGAGAACAGCCGCACGGTCTCCCAGGCGGTGGCCGGCAAACTTGAGCAGATCAACCGTTCGCTGCCCAAGGGCGTGGTCGCGGTGCCGGTGTACGACCGCACGCACCTGGTGGACAAGGCCATCGCCACGGTGAAGAAAAACCTGGTGGAAGGCGCGGTGCTGGTGATCGCGATCCTGTTCCTGTTCCTGGGCAACATCCGCGCCGCGCTGATCACCGCGATGGTGATTCCGCTGTCGATGCTGTTCACCTTCACCGGCATGTTCACCAACAAGGTCAGCGCCAACCTCATGAGCCTGGGGGCGCTGGACTTCGGCATCATCGTCGACGGCGCGGTGGTGATCGTGGAGAACACCCTGCGCCGGTTGGCCCATGCGCAGCAGCATCACGGGCGGCTTTTGACCCGTTCCGAGCGCTTCCACGAGGTGTTCGCGGCGGCGAAGGAGGCACGCCGCCCGCTGATCTTCGGCCAGCTGATCATCATGGTCGTGTACCTGCCGATCTTCGCCTTGAGCGGCGTCGAAGGGAAAATGTTCCACCCGATGGCGTTCACCGTGGTCATCGCCTTGCTCGGCGCGATGCTGCTGTCGGTGACGTTCGTGCCGGCGGCCATTGCGCTGTTCGTCACCGGCAAGGTCAAGGAGGAAGAGGGCGCGGTCATGCGGGGCGCCCGGCGTGCGTACGCACCGGCGCTGGACTGGGTGATGGGCCACCGCAAGGCGGCCGTGGGTCTGGCGCTGGGCGCGGTGGTGCTCAGCGGCGCGGTCACCGCCCGCATGGGCAGCGAGTTCGTGCCGAGCCTCAGCGAAGGCGATTTCGCCCTGCAGGCCCTGCGCGTGCCGGGCACCAGCCTGTCCCAGTCGGTGGACATGCAGCAGCGCCTGGAAACCCTGATCCTGGGCAAGGTGCCGGAAGTCGAGCGGGTGTTCGCCCGCACCGGCACCGCCGAGATCGCCTCCGACCCGATGCCGCCGAACATCTCCGACAGTTACGTGATGCTCAAGCCCAAGGACCAATGGCCGGATCCGGGCAAGTCCCGCGACACCCTGATGGCCGAACTGCAACAGGCCGCGGCGGCGCTGCCGGGGAGCAACTACGAGCTGTCGCAGCCGATCCAGCTGCGCTTCAACGAACTGATCTCCGGCGTGCGCAGCGACGTGGCGGTCAAGGTGTTCGGCGACGACATGGACGTGCTCAACGCCACGGCGGCGAAGATCGCGGCGGCCCTGCAGACGGTCGCCGGCGCGTCCGAGGTCAAGGTCGAGCAGACCACCGGGCTGCCGGTGCTGACCATCAACATCGACCGCGACAAGGCCGCCCGCTACGGGCTCAACGTGGGGGACGTGCAGGACACCATCGCCGTGGCGGTCGGCGGGCGGCAGGCCGGGACGCTGTATGAGGGCGACCGGCGCTTCGACATGGTCGTGCGCCTGTCCGACGCCATGCGCAAGGACATCGACGGCCTGTCGTCGCTGCTGATCCCGGTGCCGGCGCCGCTCAACGGCGCCGACGGCCGGATCGGCTTCATCGCGCTCAAGGAGGTCGCCAGCCTCGATCTGGTGCTGGGGCCCAATCAGGTCAGCCGCGAGAACGGCAAGCGCCTGGTGATCGTCAGCGCCAACGTGCGCGGGCGCGACATCGGCTCGTTCGTCAGCGAAGCCGGCGAGGTGATCGGACGCGATGTGCAGGTGCCGCCCGGTTACTGGACGAGCTGGGGCGGTCAGTTCGAGCAGTTGCAGTCGGCGGCCAAGCGCCTGCAGATCGTGGTGCCGGTGGCGCTGCTGCTGGTGTTCGGGCTGCTGTTCATGATGTTCAACAACCTCAAGGACGGCTTGCTGGTGTTCACCGGCATTCCGTTTGCGCTGACCGGCGGCGTCATGGCCCTGTGGCTGCGGGACATTCCGCTGTCGATCTCGGCAGGGGTCGGTTTCATCGCGTTGTCCGGGGTGGCGGTGCTCAACGGGCTGGTGATGATCGCGTTTATCCGCAACCTGCGGGAGGAGGGACGTTCGCTGGCCGACGCGGTCAGCGAAGGCGCGTTGACACGCCTGCGCCCGGTGCTGATGACGGCGCTGGTGGCGTCGCTGGGCTTCATCCCCATGGCCCTGGCCACCGGCACCGGCGCGGAGGTGCAGCGCCCGCTGGCCACGGTGGTGATCGGCGGGATCCTGTCCTCGACCGTGCTCACGCTGCTGATCCTGCCGGTGCTGTACCGCCTGGCCCACCGCAGGGACGAAGTTCAATAGCGGTCTCCCTGTAGGAGCGAGCCTGCTCGCGATAGCGATTTGTCAGCCAGCGCCGCAGTCGACTGACACACCGCCATCGCGAGCAGGCTCGCTCCTACAGGTTGATTCTCTCGGGCGGCCGGCACATGACGGATATGTAATGTGCGCGCCACCGTCACGAAAGGTGCGGGTTGTTACCTTGATCCCGTCAGTTACCCAATGAGGAATCAAGCATGAAACCTGTACAGATCGGCGCCTTTTTGGCTGCGTTGGCGGTGTCTTCCCTGGTCATGGCCGAAGGCGGCGGCGACCGGACGTTCGAGCGGATGATGACGGCCAACGACCGTTCGGTGGAGCTGTTCGTCGCCAAGGAGAAGGCCCGCGAACCGGTGGTCGTCAACGAGAAGAAAGACGGCGCCACCCAAGACCTGTAAGCGTGCCGCGCTTGCGCAAGCCCGTCATCGCACGCCGATGCCGGGCTTTTTCATGAGTCAGCTACGGAAGGAAACGGATATGAAAGCCATCCGATCGATTGTGTTCGCCGGTGCCATAGCGATGTCCCTGAATGCGTTGGCCGAAGGCGGCGGTGACCGCACGTTCGACAAGGCCCTCGGCGCCAATGCCAAGGCCATGGAGCAGTACGCCGCCAACCAGGGTAAGGCGCCGCCGGAGGTGAAGGCGTATGAGTACGGGATGAAGCTGGATGTGGTCAAGGTGGTGAGTGTCGTGCGTCCGCAGGCCGCCTGCGCGGTGGTGCCGACGGCGATGACCTATGAAGACTCGCAGGGACGGCTCAACACGGTCACGTACACCGTGGCGGGTGATTGCCGTAAGCGGGGAGGGTGAGTTCCTACAGCAAAGGCCCGGTTTTCATGAAAAGCCCTGAATTCTCTGACATCTTTTTAAGGTTGGCTTCCGGGTACCCGTCACTTACCCTCAGGGCGAATGGATGTCATCGGATACCAAAGGGACGGGTCAATCTTGGAAGCAGCATTCACTTGCCTGAGTGGCGACATTTGGCGTTATGATTGCGTCAAATGTCGTCTGGAGGGCGTCGGTATGTCCACGGTAACAACGGCCTCGGTTCCGAGGGTGCGCAAGACCATCAGAAGGCCGACCGAGGTGCTGCTTCATGGCCGCAAGGGCGACACGCGCCTTTCGATCATCCAGTACACCAAGGAGGGTTTCAGCCTGAGCGCGGTCAAGGACATGCTGGCCCTGTCGGCGCTGTACATGGAGAACGACCTTGTCCAGCGCATCACGGGAAAGTCCATTCGCACCGTCCAGCGCCTGGCGAAGGAGACCGGCTCGGTTCGCCTGAACCCGCAGCAGAGCGCCGTCGCTTTCCAGTACGCGCAAGTGCTGGAGCATGCCACCGAGGCGTTCGGCAATCAGTCGCTCGCTGAGGACTGGCTGAAGAAGCCCTGCAAGTACCTGGACGGCAATGTGCCGCTGGAGCTGATCGACAACCCGCTGGGCTTCCAGGTGGTGGAGGATTACCTGACCCGGATCGAGCACGGGGTCTATCAGTGAATCCCTTGCCCTGGGACGGCAAGTGGTACGCCTGGCGCCTCGACCGTGAGGTCTACAAGACGACTTGGGACAGCGGCATCGGTGCGCAACGCTCCGGCGGCCGTTGGAACCCTCCGGGACGTCGGGTGATCTACGCATCGGCCGACCCGGCCACCGCCATCCTGGAGGTGGCGGCCCATCTGGGGTTCGATGCCCTGGACACGGTCCCGCATGTGCTCACCTGCTTTGAAGTCCGCGATCCCTCGACGATCAAGGTCGTCCAGCCCGAAGACGTCCCCAACCCCAACTGGCTCATCCCGGCCCAACCTTCACCCAATCAGCAACAGTTCGCCGAGAAGCTGCTGGCGCAACATCCCTTTGTGCTGATCCCGTCGGCCGTGACGCGGCATTCGTGGAACCTGCTGGTGAGCTGCGACCTGGCGACGGACCGGTTCTCCCTGGTCTCTCAGGAGCGCTTCGGCCTGGACACGCGGTTGGTCTAGCGCATTGCAACGCGGCGAAAAAAAAGGCGCCCCGAAGGACGCCAAAGATTCACCTCTTACCAAAGGAGCAAGGAGCTTCTAAAGGTGAATGGGGTTGATCCGCCCGGTCAGAGAATCGCCAGCGGATACTCGACGATCACGCGCACCTCATCCAGATCCGATTCGAACGCCGTGGCGCGGGTCGTGGCCTGACGCAGGCGCAGCGACATGTCCTTGAGCGAGCCGCTCTGCACCACGTATTTCACTTCGATGTCCCGTTCCCAGCGCTTCTGGTCGGTCAGCGGATTGCCCTCGGCGTCACGGCGCATGTACACGGCGTTGGCGTTGGAGTAGTCGGCGTCGGTGCCGCGGGCGTAGCGGGTCATGAACGACAAGCCGGGTACGCCGTAGGCGCTCATGTCGAGGTCGTAGCGCACCATCCACGAACGTTCCTTGGGTGAGTTGAAGTCGCTGTACTGGATGGAGTTGTCGAGGAAGATCGAGTCCGATTGGCGCAGGTAGTCGAAATCGTCGTCGCCGTTGTTGCGCTGGTGCGACAGGGCCACGGAATGCGCGCCGAGCTTCACGCCGACCCGGCCGCTCCAGATGTCGTTGTCGAACTTGCCGAGCAACTGTTTGCCTTCATCGACCGCCTTGTAATAGTTCAGGCCGCCGAACAGCGACAGGTCGTCCGACAGCGGATACGTCCAGGCGGTGCCGGCGTAGTACTGGTTCCAGGCGTCTTTGAGGCGACTGGAGTACAGGCTGAAGCTCAGGTTCTTGTTCAGCGCATAATCGCCGCCACCGTAGGCGATCCAGGGTGAATTGACCGGGCCGGCATAGAAGGTCGCGAAGTTGTCGCGCATATCGCTGGAGACCGGTTGGCTCATCGCATGCAACCGGCCGCCCTGGATCGACAGGCCTTCGATGCTGGTGTTGGTCGCCGTCACACCGCGAAAGCTTTCCGGCAGCAATCGCGAGTCGCCCGCCGCCACCACCGGGTTGGCCGGGAACACATCGCCGATTTTCACCACGGTATCGAACGCCCGAATCTTGGCGGCGCCCCCGACCTTGGTGTATTCGTCCCTTGCTTCACCGTCACTGTTGACCGGCAACACATCGAACGAACTGCGGCCGCCGTTGCGGCCGTCACCGGTGTCGAGCTTCAGTCCGATCATCGCGAACGCATCCACCCCGACCCCGACGGTGCCCTGGGTGAAACCGGATTCGAACTTGCTGATGACGGCGTGGGCCCAGGCTTCGGAGTAGCCGTTGCCGGTGGGGCTGGACTGCCCGTCGCGGTGATCGCGGTTGAAGTAGTAGTTGCGGTTGAGCAGCGTCAGGCTGCTGCCTTCGATGAAACCCTCGGCCTTTTCCTGCGCAAGCGCGGTGGTCGGCCCGGAGCCGACAACCACGGCCAATGCGGCCATCGACATTCTTGAATTGTTAACCATCAATCACTCCTGGAGTTCGGCAGAACGGGAACGTGCTTCGGCGTGGGTCTTGTTGTTCGGCGGAAAGGGCCGCCGTTAGGGTCGCCGGGTGACATCGTTGCAAGCTGCGGATAACGCCAGGGTGATGGGGGAATTACATTTTCGTCATGTGTCGTGATTTACTGTGGCCGGGAGAAGGGATCCCGAGGTCGGGACCGTCAATCGGTAGAACTGGAACAATTCCTGCCGGCCAGAACGCGCGGCGACGCTGGAAACCAGGGTCAGCCCGAACGTCTGGATCAGCCATGTGACCGCCAACAGGACTGGCGTATGGCCAAAGATGAGAATCGTGCCACCCGGATTCACGCAAGGCATCAGCCTTCCGAAAATGGTGTGTGCTTCGCTACGGGTCATGACCTCTGCATTCAAAAAACGCAGGATCAGCACATCGCAACGTATGCCTGACTCCGTGGATATCTCGGCTTCCATCACGCGAAAGCCGACGCGGGACAAGCCATGGTGATTTTGTGCGTACTCGATCATCGACACCGAGCGGTCAGAGCCCAGGCACCGGCAATCGGGCAGTCGATCGGCCAGATGGGCGATGAACTCTCCCGTTGAACAGGCTGGGTCATAGATGACCGTGCCAGGTTTGGACAGGGTTTTCAGCAGTGCCACGCAGTGCTCGCGAAAGTGCTGTTCATCGGCGTTCAGGCGAACGGCTAGCGATTCGCTGACGTGCCAGTATTCTTGCGGGCATACGGCTTCACGGCCGGCGTCATCCACCAGTGCGAAGGGGAAATGCAATTGTGCGTCGGGTGATGTCAGCGCGGACTCGAAAGCCATCGCTTTCTGCGCTGCCGATGTTGCCCGGAAGTATATGGATACGCCATCGTTGCTCCACTGCGATTGAATATGGGGGCCAAGCAGCATGGAGGGATGAAGTGCGCTGTAAGGCTGCCATCGCTGGCCGTCGCCGCGCCGCAGGGTTCTGCGGCCGACCCAGTCACCTTCCTTCAGATGCAGCAGGAATACGTGGTGCAGTCCGTTGCCGGGTGGTTCGCAGTAGCTGCCGATGGAGCCCGATCGAATGATGTGGCTGGACATATCGCGAGACAATGCCAGCTCCCGTGTGTGATCGACGTTTACCGGTGTTTCCCTCATGGATTGAATTCCTGGGGTTTGTTCTCCAGCTTCCGCCCTCTGGCATTGGGTACGACCACATTGCCGCTGGATACAGTGAAGAACCGCTCCAGACCTGGAATGACGACGTTGACCACGGTGGTGCCCAGATCCGTCTGATGAAGCGTGGTGACCCCGAGGACATGGCCGTGATATTCGAGGTCTGCGGCCAACCGGTCGATCTGCTCGGTCAGGGACGAATCCACGCCGGTGTCCGGCAGCGCCACGCTCAGTCGGGGAGAGCGCTGCAACAGGGCTTCGGTATTGAATTGCAGGCAACGCAGCAGCCGCGTGAATCGTTGCAAATGGCGTTGAGCATTGAGCAGGCTGTTCCGGTATTCGTCATTTGCCGCGGCGAAGTGCATTTGCACCAGTTCGGTCAGCGCGCGCCATGCGCCGTGACGCGGATCGAGCGAGCAACCGCTTCCAAACACTTGCACCGGAAACCCCGAGGCCTTTGAAAAGGCCAGAAAGGTACGTGCCTTGAACTCGGTGCTGATGTCCAGAAGCACGATTTCTGCACCGATCTCTCGCTCTGCGTCTGTCCATAGGCGACCGAGAGCATCGTCCTGCTCCGGGCGGATGACGTGGCGCAGAGGTGAAAGGTTTTCGTAGTAGAAGTGATCGAGCAGAAACAGTGAAACGGCATCGCGTTCGATGCATTCATTGGTCGCATGCAGCAGCGCTTCATCGTAAGTGGCGCCGATGGCTGTGCCGCTGTTGCTGGAGTAGCGGCGCAGGGCCCGGTAGTCCGTACAGTCCTGTTCGAGTGGCCTGTCTGCGTAGTGGGGGGAGATTAATGCGACCGGATAGGAAAAGCGCGTGCGTGTTTTGTGCTGCACGTAATCGCGGCAGACAATGTGGGTGCCCTGTTCTGCGTTCAGCAAGATATGGACGTGATCATTCGCGAACAGCGTTGTGTCTGCGAAGTAGTCGGCGCTGACCGTGTGAGTGTCAGCGGTGCAGTGATCTTCAGCCCATTGGTGCTCAAGGGCCTCGAACAGCGCACCCAGTCTTGCGTGTTCCAGGTAGCCTTTTCCGCTGCCATGAGCCTGACGATTGTCCGGCCCGGTAAGTGTCGCGTGCACCAGGACAAGGTCGTTACCAAACGTACGGGTCGAAGGTGCGAGTCCCTGACGGCCCAGTTCAATCTCGACCCGCCGGCAGGCCTGTGCGATCGTCAGTTCGCGTTCCACAACTTTTGCTTTGTTCATGATCCCTCCCCAAAAAGAACGGGGGATTGCTCCCCCGTTGCTTTACTCGGCGTCCAGTTCCGCCATTTCCGCTTCGCTCAGTTGAAGTGTCTCGATCTGTTCATCGTTCAAGGTTTCCTGTTTATCGAGTTCAGTGATGCTGTTGATAATGGCGGTGGTTAAATAGCCCATTGTTCAATTCCTTTGTTTAGTTGATGTGCGGTTTGAGCACGAGCGGAATCTATAAGCGCCAGATTGCTTGGGTCAAACGTAACAAAAGGTCTAAGGAGGGGGCTCTTGGGGACATCGAAACATCGACATGTAAACTTTGGCTTGAATTGCGGCGCACCCGGCGGGGCACGGTCTGCGGTGTCGAACGGTCGAGGAAGAGTCGGGTCGAGTTGAATGTTTATGACCGTTTGATAAGGATATTAAGACTTGGGGTGTAGGAAGCTTCATCAAGTTATGTGTGTGACTCGACTTCAAGGTTGGGGTAATGGTTTTTTACTGCAGTCTTTAGCGAGTTTTCCTACCGATATTTATCTGTATTCGTATCTTTTAATGGGAAGTTCAAGGGAAAGGTTGGGGGGCTCAAGCGCGTTCTCCACGGTGAGCCATAGGCTCAAGCCGACGCCGGACGTTCAGGGCCGAGCACAGGATCCCGTTAAACCCCCAGACGCAAAAACGGCACCCGAAGGTGCCGTTTCTGTTTACCGCCGAAGCTCGCCGGGCGATCAGCCCGCCAGGCCCGATTGCTGAACCAGGTTCAGCAGCGGCTGAGGGTACAGGCCGAGGAAGAACGCCAGGACGGCGATGGCCAGCAGCATCACGCCGCCTGCCTTCTGTTCCCAGTGCAGCTGGGCGTCGTGGCGGCGCAGGTTCGGTTCGTCCTGTCCAGCCCGGCGATGGCGCTGGTCTACACCGAGCGCTGCCGGG